>NZ_SCNC01000029.1:0-62900 GCF_005503635.1 Chryseobacterium sp. 2VB | reverse complement strand
GTGAGGACATTTCTAAAGCACAATATACTTCCTGAGTTATTTAGCCAAAACTGTTCTCTCACCCCTTTTGCTTTGTATGTAAATTTATTCTTTTGCAAACATAGGAGCCAAAAATTGTGAAAGAATATCTGTATTCAAACCCCAAAATTACTGTTCATATTCCCTTTTTATATTTTGCAATGTGAACATCTATTCATATTCAAAATTCCTACTATTTGTAATATCACGTAATAACGATAAAAAAAGCCCCCGGAAATTACTTCCGGAGGCCACTATTTGAAATTAAATCTAGGTACTTATATGATGATGTTATAAGTTAAAGTTAGTCCATCCTGCATACCATGTATCCGTAGCATCTTTTACAGCACCTCTGTAAGTAACCTGCGTAAACCAGGTTGCTAATTTAGCGTTTGTAAATGCTCCACCTGTTAATAATGGAGAACCTGAAGTAGGGGTAAAGTTTGGAGTAGTTCCTGCAGGAGCCCAAGCACCGGCAAGTTTTACATCAGCTGTAGACGCAAGGATAGTGTTTCCTTTAGCATTGAACCATGTAGTAAGGTCAGCTAACGTATACGTAGTCGGAGTAGAAGTTGATGGCCCGAATTTTAAAGGAGTTGTAGTTCCAGCCAATATGTTGTTTTCGAAGAATAATTTGTTACCAACAATATTGTTATCTGTTGGAGAACCTTTCGTAGCATCGATGAATAAACCAACCGGGAATCCTGTGAATACAGAGTTGAATACAGAGATAGAAGAGTTTCTTCTGATCTGTAGTGCATTCTGGAATAGCGCATTGATTGATCCCGGAGCTGCAGAGTTGATCGGCCCGATAATCGTCATGTTAGAGAACGTAGCGGATGTTTGAGGGGCTAAAGTAGAACCGTTGGCATCATTATCAGATTCAAATGCGTTAGAACCTGAAACGTCTGCTACCTGAGAATCTCTTACTGCGATACCAAACTGTACCTTTCCTGAATAGCCGTTGTCAGTATCGAAATCGTCATCAAGACCTTTGTAAGAAATAAGGTGAGAACAGTTTACTGTTCCTCCGAACCACTCAAAACTGTCATCGTTAGCATAAGCAACTTCTACATAATCCACTGTAGTTCCGCTACCTACACCACCGAATGTAATTCCGTTAACCTCTTTATCTGGTAAAAATGCATATCCAGCATATTCTATTCTTACATATTTTAATACACCACTGTTATCAGCAGCATTGGTTCCGCCATAAAGTCCAAGACCTTCAGAGTTGTTGATTCCTCCTTCAATTTCTCCAACTCCGTTTGCACCTCCGAAAGATGCATTGGTAGGAGCGTTTCCTAAAATAACTAAACCTGCCCAGTCTCCTCTTTTAGGACTTGGTTTTTCTGAAGTGAAAATAATAGGGTTGGCAGCAGTACCTTCTGCCATGATTTTACTTCCTCTTGTAATGATCAAAGCTCCGTTTTTATCAGCTTCACCTACAATCTTTGTACCTGGCTCGATCGTTAAAGTAGCTCCGTTAGTTACATATACCAGTCCTCTCAGCTTATAGATTTTATTGGCTTTAAGTGTAGTATTGGAAGTGATTTTTCCTGAAAGAATAAGGTTTTCAGTTTCTCCGTTTCCGTTACCTCCATTTTGAATAATGGTAGGTCCATCTTCTTCTATATTTCTACATGCGGTAGTTGATACTAGAGCGCCAAGCATTAAAGAATATAAAACGAACTTTTTCATGTTATAAAGAATTAAATTATTTATTAGATTATTTGTTGAGTGAATTAAAAATTGTATCCCAGTGTTAAACTGATATTGGTTCCTGTAAGTCTTTCAATAGCAAGAGCATCTTTGCTGTCATACTTGCCATTGTCGTTCAGGTCATGGTAGAATTTGGCACGACGGTTCAGGATGTCTGAAACATTCAGCTTGATCTCTCCTTTGTTGCTCCATAATTTTTTAGAAAGCTGGAAATCTAAAAGAGGTCTTGGTGCTTCCCAGATTGGTGGAACCTGATCGTTTCCTACATAAAGAATTCTTCTTCCGATCATGTTGAATAATAGCGTTGAAGACCATCCTGATTTTTCAGTATCGTACTGAAGACTTAAATTGACCGTGTATGGAGATTGCCCCTGCATTGGTCTGTCAATATTGGTAGCTTCGTCTGTTACTCTGTTTTTAATTAATGCTACGTTTCCACCCAACGTAAAGTTTTTAAGAGCGCTTACAAAATCCAGTTTTTTTCTGGCTTCCACTTCCAGTCCGTAAGCATCAGCTTTATCTACGTTAAGATAGTTGAAGGTGTTACTCGTTCCTACCCCTGATTGGTTGAAGTATAATTCGATCGGTTTTTTGAAGTTTTTATAGAAACCGGCCACGGAAATAATTTCCCCGTTTCTTGGGTAGAATTCCCAGCGAAGGTCGGCACTCGTAATTTTGGTTCTTTCGATAGATTTGTTACCGATTACAGTTGCTCCAAGGTCAAAATCATAATATGCCAAAGGAGAAACTTCTCTGAATTCCGGTCTTACAACAGTTTGCGAACCTGCAAGACGGATATTCATTTTAGGATTTACCTTGAATGTTAAGTTAACAGCAGGTAAGAAATCTGTAACACGAGTGTTTACAAAACGGTCATCGCTTTTCTTCGTGCTTCCTACCAACTGGTCAAAGTTCTCCACTCTTAATCCCCAGACAGCTCTTAACCATGGTGTGAAGTTATTGTCAAACTGTAAGTATCCTGCGTTAAGGATGGTGTTGGCAATATATCTGTACTGGTTTCCTGCAATTTCATCAAATGTGAATCCACCGTTAGTTCCGAAGTTACCAGGATTGAAGATGGTTTCAAAAGGCTGGGAAAGTAATCCCTGATTGAAGTTTTCAAGTCTTACAGAGAACGGTCTTGAGTTGTATATTCTGTCTTTTACCTGGAATAAATAACCTCCTTTGATTGTTTGCTTCTGTCCGAACATCGTAAATGTCTTGGAAACGTCACCTCCTGCATTATATAAATAGTCACTTAGGGTGGAGTAGAACACACTTCCTGATTTTTGAGAAAGACCATTAGAAATTAATGCTAAATAAGGACTTCCCGGCATATTCGTATATTGATTATACTGTAAACGTTGCAGCAAAGGAATGTACTGATCAAGGATCCCGAAGCTTCCGTACCAGTTTACGGTAAGACCGCCAAGAACATCAATTTTATGATTACCGGAAAGGGTGGAGTTATAGAAAGTTGTTTCTTTAAACCCGATTTCCCTTGCCATGATATTGGTCCCGTTAATCGGATCAAATTCAAAGTCCTTTCCTGTTCTGAAGGACATGTGATTTACCGTATTGTTGGTGATGATATTCTTTAAGGAGATTTTATTATTGTTGTTCAGCTTTAAAGAAAGGTTCAACATCCCTCCTAAAATAATATCATTGCTGTATTTTTCTGTAAAATAATCGAAGTTGGTATCAGCAAGCTGGTCGTTGATAGTAAAGAAACGGTTGGTAGATTCGGTTCTTCTTTTGTTATTACTGTAGTTTAAAACAGCAATTACTCCTAAATCTTTTCCGAATACTTTCGTGTTGAAACCTCCGTCTAATTGTAAACTTAAGTTTTCAGGATAACCAATGCTGTTGTATCCCAGATTCTTGGTATATCCTTTACCAATCTCTGTTTTTTGTGCTTCAGTCAGAATACTGAAAGCATTTTTCGCAGGCATATTGGTTGGAAGTTTTCTGTAGCCGTCATCAATTCCTAAAAAGTCCCATTTTCCTCCTTTCTGCATATGGAATTCCTGTCCCATAGTAGCAGTGTTTCCACCTACACCTACCTGTACATTGAAGAAGTTTTTATTAGGAATATCCTTCGTATTTACCTGAATCAAAGCACCTCCCCATTCTCCTGTATATTCCGGAATGAACGTTTTATTGATAACAAGGGTTTCGATAACGTTGGCAGGGAAAAGGTCAAAAGAGAAAGTCTTTCTGTCTGGCTCTGTACTGGATAACTGAATACCGTTCAGCATCGCCTGGTTGTAACGGTCTGATAAACCTCTTACTACAATATATTTTCCGTCAAATAAACTCACCCCTGAAACTCTTTTCAGAACTTCACCGGTGTTTCTGTCCGGACTTCTTTTAATCGCTTCAACACCGATAACCTGAGAAACTACACCAGCATTCTTTTGTAAACCGATGGTAGAGGCTATGGTTTCTTTTCTTGCATTTGATTTTATGACAACTCCCTCAATTTCTTTCTCTTTGGTAGAGGGCTTATCCAGAACGATATCAAGATGAGTGTTACCTTCATTTTTGATAATAACTTCACTGATCTCTTTTCTGTTATATCCGTTGGAACTTACGGTTACAATGTAATTGGTGCCAGGGGAAAGGTTGATAGAGTAGTATCCGGAAATGTCAGTGGTTACTTCCTGACCATTTACTTTTACTTTTACACCTTCTATTGGAGTATTATCTTTCTCGTCCAATACCCTACCTTCCAAAACCTGACTTTGTGCAAAAGCATAGCCAGCAGAAAACAAGGCAAGTAGCATGATGCTCTTGTGGAGTTGTTTTTTCATTATTACTTCTTTTACTTCTTTTTCAAGGGCAAAATAAAGGCTTAGTTTTTAAGAAAACTTTAGGAGAATCTTAATTAATTATGAAGTTTGTATTAACGAAAGAGCAGATTTTATACTTATCGATGTTTAATTTATATAATTATAATTTTTGTTTTAATGTTAGTTATTATTCCTTATATTTGATTTGTGTATATTTATTTATTGATTTTTTTATTGATTTTGTAATTAATATGTAGAATGTAATTTTTTAATAATTAGTTAACATTTGGCGGATAGATGAAATCAATTGAAATAATTAATTTTGTGGGAATTCTTAAACTAGAAGATGAGCAAAAAAATTCTTTTAATAGACGATGAACTGGACATTTTAGAGATTCTGTCTTACAATTTGGAAAAAGAAGGGTATGATATCTATACCGCTACCAATGGTAACGAAGGTATAGAAAAAGCGAAGGAAATTGTTCCGGATCTTATCTTATTAGATGTCATGATGCCTGAAAAAGATGGTATAGAAACCTGTCAGGAACTTCGTAAAGTGAAAGAACTGCAAAAAACACTTATCGTGTTCCTTTCTGCAAGAAGTGAAGAGTTTTCTCAATTAGCAGGTTTTCAGGCGGGTGCTAATGATTACATTGTAAAACTGATCAAACCGAAAATCCTGATCTCTAAAGTGAATGCACTATTACAGCTAACCTCTCAGGTGTCTGACAATGCTAAACTCATCGAAATCGGAGACCTTGTTATCGATAAAGATAACTTCAGAGTTTCCAAAAGCGGACAGCAATTTCTTCTTCCTAAAAAAGAATTTGATTTGCTTTACCTTTTGGCTTCCAATACGGAGAAGGTTTTCAAAAGAGAAGAGATCCTGGAAAAAGTCTGGGGTAATGATGTGATCGTAGGAGAAAGAACCATTGATGTTCACATCAGAAGACTAAGAGAAAAACTGGGAATCAATACGATTCAGACATTGAAAGGGATTGGGTATAAACTGATCGTTTAATTATTTAAAAATCCTAACTTTACGTTCAATCCTTAAAACGTTGTAAAATTGAAATTTTACAGACTTACCCTCGTTGCCTCCTGTCTGCTGACACTGGTAATGCTCCTTTTAGTAGTCGTATTCGATTCGCTGAAAGATATCTATTATGAGACTCCTTTGTTCAAAACGGGTCTTTTCATCTGTATTATCCTGATCTTTATGATCAACTGTGTAGTACTGGAGCTACTGTTTAATTATTACGGAAGAAAGCAGGTAAAAGGTCTTTCCGGAATCCTTCCTCAGGAAATGGTTCATGATAATGATGAAAATATAACCATTAAAGAATTAGGAGAAAGATTTTCAGACCTGAATCAGCAGAGAGCTTCCGAAATTGATATGATGAAAGAGATGGAAAGTTACCGTAAAGAATACATCGGAAATGTTTCCCATGAGCTGAAGACTCCTCTTTTTTCTATCCAGGGATATGTAGAAACCTTGAGAGACGGCGGCGTGGATAATCTTACGATCCGTGACAAATATCTGGAAAGAATTGATAAATCGGTAGAAAGACTGATCGCTATTGTGACAGATCTTGATATGATCAACAGGCTGGAAGCCGGTGAAATCAATCTTACCGTTTCAAAATTCGATGTGAATCTTCTGATCAAAGAGATTTTTGACCTTCTTGATCTTGAAGCTGAAAAACGAAATACAACATTACAGATTCAGACCCTTCATCCGCAGATTTTTGTGGAAGCCGATAAACAGAAAATTTCCCAGGTTTTTATTAATCTGATTTCCAATGCTATTCATTATGCCAACAGGCAGGAAGCAAAAGTGATCGTAAAAACCAGTGTCCTTAAAAATAAGGTTCTGATCGAAGTGATAGACAATGGAATGGGTATCAAATCTGAAATTCTTCCAAGAATCTTCGAAAGATTTTATCGTGTGGAAACCAGCAGAAGCAGAAGAGAAGGCGGCTCCGGACTTGGTCTGGCTATTGTAAAACACATCCTTGAAGCTCACAACGAAAACATTACCGTAGAAAGCGTTTACCTTGAAGGGACGAAGTTCAGTTTCATGCTTGAAAAAAGTAAATAATTCCGGCAAAATGTAAGAAAAAAAAATATTTTAAAAAATCCTGAAATATTTTTTTGTCACATGTCATTTATTATATATTTGCAACAGAGATTTATCATAATTATAAAGGCAAAAAGTAATTTAAGAAACTGATATGGTTTACAAAATCCGCGTAATATTAGATGCGAAAGAGGATATTTTCCGTGATGTCGAAGTTAAGGGAAAACAAACGTTATGGAACTTACATTTAGGAATTAAAAGTGCATTCAGTCTGCAGGGAGATGAACTTTCTACTTTTAATCTGTTGGAAGATGACGGAACGATCGTAAAAAGTGTCCCATTGGAAGATATGAGTGATGATGGTGATGGTGAGATCATGTCAGATGTTTACATTGATGAAGCTTTTGAAAATGTAGGTGACAAAGCGCAATTCCAGTATGGACTTCTTGATCTTTGGGAATTCTTCTGCGAGCTTGTGGAAGTAATTGAAGAAACAAAAGGCGTGAACTATCCGATCACCGTATACAGATTTGGAAATGTTCCATTAAAAGCTCCCAGCAAAAACGGAAGTGCCGGAGGTGGCAAAAAGAAATCAGCAATGCCATTGGTAGATGATGAGTTCGGTTTTGATGATGATTTCGTAGCGGGTGGAAACTTTTCAGACGAAGATGATGACAGCTTTGATGATGAGGAAGAAGAAGACTACAATGACGATGTCTTTGATGAGGAAGATGACAATGACGATGAAAGATAGTCAACAAAATATCTCAGCCCTGGATTTTGATCCGGGGCTTTTTTATGGAGTTTTACTTATGCTTTTTTTACAGAATTTCTTTAAACTTTTATTTTGAAACATTAAGATTAGTATTAAGTTGTTAATATAAGCTTCGCTTTAAGCTTAAAAATCAGAATGATTCATCTTAACTAGACTTTATTTCTTAAATCCTTCTTAATGGTTTTAATAGATCCAGCATTTTTTATAAGTCTAAATACTACTTATCCTTTTTCTCCAAAAACAATCCTTACTTTTGTTAAAAATAGTTTAATGAAAAAATTAATTTTGTTAGCTGTAATTGGTCTGGGAATTGTTTCCTGTACCACTCAAAAAAATAAACGGAAGATGACAGAACTGCCAAAAGATTGGAAACATAATACAAATATTTACGAAGTAAACATAAGACAATACACTCAGGAAGGAACTTTCAAAGCATTTGCAAAAGAAATGCCCCGACTGAAATCTATGGGAATAAAAACCCTTTGGTTTATGCCTGTTACTCCGATTGCCCAGCAAAACAAAAAAGGGAGCCTGGGGAGTCCTTATGCCGCAGCAGATTATACTTCCATCAATCCTGAATTCGGGACCCTGCAGGATTTTAAAGATATGGTGAATGAAGCTCACAGGTTAGGATTCAAAGTAATCATCGACTGGGTAGCCAATCATACCGGCTGGGATCATGTATGGACAAAAACACATCCTGAATTTTATCTTAAAGATCCGGATGGGAAATTCCATATTGCTTCCGGAATGGATGATATTATTGAATTGGATTATAAAAACCAGGAAATGCGCCAGGCAATGATTAATGCTATGAAGTTCTGGGTACAGGAAACCAATATCGACGGATTCCGGTGTGACCTTGCCTCATGGGTGGAAGTCGATTTCTGGGAACAGGCACGTCCTGAAGTGGAAAAAATAAAGCCTCTTTTCTGGCTGGGAGAATTTGATGAACTGGAAAGTCCGGAGTACGGTAAAGTTTTCGACGCCAGTTATTCCTGGAAATGGATGCACAAATCTGCTGACTATTACAAAAATAATGAACCTCTTCAGGAATTAAAAGATCTTCTGAGACAATATTCCAATATCGGAGACGCTTCGATGAGAGCCTGGTTTACCACCAATCACGATGAAAACTCTTGGAACGGAACCGAATATGAAAAATACGGAGTCATTACAAAACCTATGGCAGTATTCTCTGCAACATGGAATGGCATTCCGTTATTATATTCAGGACAGGAACTTCCGAACATGAAGAGGCTGGAATTTTTCGAAAAAGATGCCATCAAATGGACCCATACCTATCAGGCTGCTGATTTCTATAAAACATTATTGGATTTAAAAACATCAAATCCTGCATTAAGAGGAGGTGATTCCAATGTGACCACCTATCTTCTTAATACGACAGCCAATGATAAAATTCTTGCTTATGTAAGGAAAAATAGGAAAGATGAAGTGCTGGTAGTCCTGAACATGTCAAAAGAACCGGTTAATTTCTCCATTGAAGACGACCATCTGTCCGGAACATTCAGAAATGTTTTTGATAAAACAAAAAGAGATTTCAGCAATGGAAAAGACTTTACTTTCAAAGTTTCTGATTATGCCGTATTTGAAAAATAAAAAGTTATAGCTTTGAAACTTAGCTTAAACAGTAAATTTTAACCACTAGTCTTTAGAGGAACTCAATTCCCCTCCGCTGGAGGGGTGTCAAAATCTGTGATTTTGACGGGGTGGTTTTTACCGCTCACAATAAAAAACAATCATCCAATGAACAAGCAGGAAATAATCAACATCATCAAAGCAAAAGCCGCAGATAAAATCCGGTATTTTGAAAACCTTATTGCAGAAACAAGAGCTTCCAACAACGATACTAAAAGTTCGATGGGTGATAAATATGAAACCGGAAGAGAAATGCTTCAGCAGGAAATCAATAACCTGCAGAGGCAGCTCAATGAAGTGTTGAATCAGCAGGCTGTTTTGCAGAAAATAACTTCTGATCCTTCGGAAAAAGTTCAGAACGGAGCATTGGTAAAAACCAATAAAGGATTATTTTATGTAGCTGTTTCTATGGGAGAAATTATTTATGAACAACAGAAGATTATGACGGTTTCTGCAGAATCTCCTTTGGTGAAGGCTATGTTTGGCAAGAAAATGGGAGAAACATTTACCATCAACAATATCAGTCAGGATATTGAGCATATTTGGTAAATAATCTTTAAAATAATATGAAAATTAAAAATTTATTTTTCCTTGCCTTTTTATTGGTAGGTTTGGTAGTCAATGCACAGGTTCGTGCCTCCGTTTCGTCAAAAACGTATGATCTGGAAACAGTTAAATTTACTGTAGATGGTTTTGTGTTTACACTTAATGCAGACGGGTCAATTGCTGATTTTAATGCTCCTGACCTGAATGGCAAGCTGGAATACTATGATGATCAGGTTTTTGATAAAGTGAAATATGGAAAACTTAAAAGCATTGGAAACGTTAAAATAGATTACTGGGAAGATTCTGCTTTCACTAAGGAAAAAGCCGGTAAGCTGAAACGTTTAGGGAATATTTCCGTAGACTATTGGGAAGATTCGGCCTTTACTGAAGAAAAAGCAGGTAAGGTAAAGAAAATAGGAAATCTTGCTATAGATTATTGGCCTAATGATATCATAGATAACAGCAAGATGGGCAAGCTGAAAACGATAGGATCTATTGCGATAGATTATGGAGCAAAAGACGTGATTGATCAGAGTAAGTATAAAAAGCTTATAAAATTCGGTCCTGTGAGTCTTGATTATTATACTGATAGTTTTATAGACGAAAACAGAAACGGACAGCTGAAATCCATTAACGGAAACAGTGAAAAAATTAGTGTCTCTGTATTGTAATCCATCTGTTGTCTTAATTGGCTGAGAGTGTAGTCTATACATTCATTTATCGAAAAAAACATAAATCTCTTATAAAAAGTATCCATAGGCAGGATGCTTTTTTTTTACTAAATTTGGTCCATAAATTCCTTATCAAAATGCAAAACTACCTGGACCTTTTACAGCATATTTTAGACAACGGAACTGATAAAACAGATAGAACAGGCACCGGAACAAGAAGTGTTTTCGGATATCAGCTGAGATATGATCTGTCTAAAGGATTTCCCTTGGTAACGACGAAAAAAGTGCATTTGAAATCCATTATCTATGAGTTGCTTTGGTTCCTGAAAGGAGATACCAATATTAAGTATCTTAATGATAAAGGAGTAAGCATCTGGGATGAATGGGCAGATGAAAATGGAAATCTGGGACCTGTTTATGGTGCACAATGGAGAAGCTGGAATGGAGCAGACGGAAAAGTGGTAGACCAGATTACAGAAGTAATTGACCAGATCAAAAAAAATCCGGACTCCAGAAGACTCATCGTATCAGCATGGAATGTTGCAGAAATTCCTAACATGGCTTTGGCTCCTTGTCATGCCTTGTTCCAGTTCTACGTAGCTGATGGTAAATTATCGCTGCAGCTGTATCAGAGAAGTGCAGATGTTTTCCTTGGTGTACCGTTCAATATTGCAAGTTATGCATTGCTGCTGATGATGGTAGCTCAGGTATGTGATCTTGAAGTAGGGGATTATGTTCATAGCTTTGGAGATGTTCATATTTATAACAATCATTTTGAACAGGTAAACAGACAGCTTGGAAGAGAACCACGATCACTTCCTACAATGAAATTAAATCCTGACGTTAAAAATATCTTTGATTTCGATTTCGAGGACTTTACGCTGGAAAATTATGATCCGCATCCGGGGATCAAAGCTCCTGTAGCCATTTAATTTTTTATATCTTTTTATTTTTTAAATTTACTTCTGTTACTTTCATGTGAATAGATGATATTGTCTGTGGTCATAAGTCAGGGAATTAGAATATAAATCCTTTACTACGTTTTCTTTTGGCAATAGTTTCTTACATTTGGAAGAACAATGCCCGTTCACCGGATTTCTTTTGTAAGATGATCCGCTGGGAGGCAATATATCATAAATGTCAAATGCTTAAGAACAGATTATGAAGTATTTAAAAATTAATATTGAAGAAAATGCAGATATTGAAGTACTGAAAAATGCTGTACTTCAGCTGAAAGGTGTGGCATCCGCAGAAATAGTGGATGACGAAAATCCGGAAAGTGAACTCAAAAAAGCGTTTGCAAAAACGAAGGAACAACTTAAAAAGGGCGACTATGAAACCCTTGTTAATGATATTTTCGACATCATCATAAAAAAATAATTCTAAAAAATAATAAAGCAGACCGATGAGAAAGGCCATTTTATCAATTGCTATACTTGGAATTTTATTTTCCGCCAATGTATCAGCACAAACTGAAACTTCAGGAAGGGAAAAAGTATACAGAGCTACCCACACGAAAGTAACGGAGCTTAAGCACACAAAACTGAAAGTGAATTTCGATTATCAGAAAGAACAGATGAATGGGGAAGAATGGCTTACCGCTTCACCTTACTTCTATGCCACCAATGAGCTTACCCTTGATGCAAAAGGAATGCTGATTCATGAAGTGGCTCTTGATAACAACGGCAAAAAGTCTCCTTTAAAATACGAATACAAAGATGATGTTCTAAAAATTACGCTGGATAAAACCTATCAGAGAAATCAGGATTATACCGTTTACATCAAATATACCTCACGTCCGAATGAAGTGAAACAACAGGGAAGTATGGCAATCAATGATGCGAAAGGTTTGTATTTCATAAACGCTCAGGGAACAGATCCCAACACACCAACACAAATCTGGACACAGGGAGAAACAGAATCTTCTTCGGCATGGTTTCCTACTATTGATAAACCCAACCAAAAGACAACACAGGAAATCTATATGACAGTTCCTGATAAATATGTAACGCTTTCCAACGGTCTTATGAAAGATTCTAAAAAAGAATCCAACGGACTTAGAACCGATCATTGGGTGATGGACAAGAGACACTCTACTTATCTTTTCTTTATGGGCGTTGGAGAATATGCCATCGTAAAAGACAAATGGAAAAACATTCCTGTTGATTATTATATTGAAAAGGAATACGAGCCTTATGCTAAACAGATCTACGGAAATACTCCGGAAATGATCGACTTTTTCTCCAAAAAACTGAATTATGACTATCCATGGGCGAAATATGCCCAGATTTCCGGAAGAGATTATGTAAGTGGTGCAATGGAAAATACCACAGCCACTCTTCATGGAAGTGATATCCTTCAGAAACCCGGTCAGCTTATCGATGAAAATACATGGGAAGATACCATTGCCCATGAACTGTTCCATCATTGGTTTGGAGATCTGGTAACGGCAGAAAGCTGGAGCAACCTTACTGTCAATGAATCCTTTGCTAACTATTCCGAATACCTTTGGAATGAATACAAATACGGAAAAGACCAGGCAGATTATCACCTGATGACGGATGTGAATAATTATCTTCATAATCCATCCGATTTTAATAAAAATCTGGTGAGATTCAATTACGAATCCCGTGAAGATGTTTTTGATCTTGTGACATACCAGAAAGGAGGTGGCATTTTAAATATGCTGAGAAACTATCTTGGAGATGATGCCTTCTTTGCCGGAATGAATGATTATCTGAAAACCAATGAATACCAAAATGCTGAAGCCCACCAATTAAGATTGTCTTTTGAAAAAGTTTCCGGGAAAGACTTAAACTGGTTCTTTAATCAATGGTATTTTGGAAGCGGAAACCCGAAGATTAATTATTCATCCACCTTTGAGCCGGTAAAAAAACAGGTTGCTGTAACCATTAATCAAACTCAGGAAAAACCATTTGAATTTCCTCTGGCTATTGATGTCTATGACAATGGAAAACCTAAAAGATATAATGTCTGGGTAAATGCAGAAGCAAAAAATACATTCAGTTTTGATGTTTCTAAAACACCGGATCTTGTCAATATCAATGCAGACGGAGTGTTACTGGCTGATATTACGGATACTAAAACTCCGGAACAGAATCTGATGCAGTTTACCAACTCCAAGGAATTTAAAAGCAGATATCTGGCTCTAAACGGAATTAAAGATCAGGCCGGGAAAAACCCTGCCGCTGTAAAATTATTGGCTGCTGCATTAAAAGATCCTTTCTTCAGAGTAAGGATAAAAGCATTAAACTTAATAGATCTTACCAATCCTGAACAAATGAAAGCATTGGGTGCTGAAGTTGAAAAACTGGTTTCCAATGATCCAAAAACATTAACTCAGGCTGCGGCTATTGCTGCTTTAGGAAAAACAAAAGACAAAAAATACCTTCCTTTATTTGAAAAAGGTGTAAATGCTGTTTCCAATGCAGTAAAAGGAAGTTCAATGGGTGCGCTTCTTTCTATTGATCCGTCAAGAGCAAACAGTCTTGCTGATAAAATTGATATGAAAGGTGCTTCAGAAGAATTGCAGGCACAATTGCTTCCTGTTATTGTAAAGAACAGAATTACTTCACAGATAGAAAATATTGCACCTCTTGCCACTTTTTATCCATTCATTAAATTCCAGAATCCGGAATTGGGAAAAGCAGCAGAAGACGGTTTCAATTGGATCATGACTTCCGATAACCTCAAAGCTACTGAAAGTGTCACTAAAATAGCAGGATATGCCAAAAACCAAATGGCAGGCAATCCACAGGCTAAAATGATGATGGTTCAGACGCTGAAAGATGGCTTGAGCAAAAAAATGGAACTGCTGAAACAGAATCCGCAAAACGCCGCAAGTATCAACAAGCAGATTGATGTCATCAATAAAGCAATTGAAAATTATAAGTAAATAGATAAAGCCGGCAAATATGCCGGCTTTCTTTTACTGTTAAAGGTTTCTGGATTACTGTATTATATTTTAAAACGCATTGGTTTTTAATGATGTTGCAAAAATTAGCATTTTTTACCACTGTTTTTTGCATTATCTTTCATAAATTCGTTTAAAATTTAGACAATTATGAGTTTTGGAATTGAAGCAGCGGGTTATTATGTGCCTGGTTTATATTTGGAGATTAAGGATTTAGCAGAAAAAAGAGGGATAGAGCCGGCGAAATTGGAAAAAGGCCTGGGTCTTCATAAAATGGGACTTTCTGATGTTCACGAAGACGCTGCCACTTTTGCAGCAGAAGCATTACTGAAGCTTATAAAAGATTATGAGATCAATCCTGAGGAAATAGCAAGAGTATATCTGGGAACAGAAAGTGCTGTAGATGCGGCAAAACCTACAGCTTCCTATGCTGTACAGATGGTGGAAAAAGTATTGGAAGAAGAATTTGGAACAAGATGTTTCAGAAACTGTGATGTACTTGATATGACTTTTGCCTGTGTAGGGGGAGTAGATGCGTTACACAATGCTCTGGATTTTGTGAGGGTAAATCCTGATAAAAAAGCAGTTGTGATTGCCAGTGATTATGCAAAATATGAATTGGCTTCTTCAGGAGAATATACACAGGGAGGTGGTGCGGTAGCCCTTTTGGTTTCATCCAAACCGGACCTTCTTGAAATTGAAAATAATTGGGGAGTTGCTTCAGAAAGTGTTTTTGATTTTTTCAAACCCAGAAGATCATATAAAAAAGAAGACTTGAATGGCGCTCCGGAAACATATCCTGAAAAGATTGAAATTTTTACAGATGAGCCTGTTTTTGACGGACAATATTCTAACCAATGCTATCAGGATAGAATAAAAGAAGCTTATTATCATTATAAAGAATTAACAGGACAGGATAGACCATATGAAAACTGGGAGTATATTATCTTCCATCTTCCTTATGCCTTCCACGGAAAAAGAGTTTTCACAGAAATCTACAGTCTGGAGAATGGCCTTTCCTATGAAACTGCAGATGAACAGAAAGCAATCGCTAAGTCAGAAAATTATCTGAAATTAATCAATGATAAAATAGAAAAGACCCAGAGAGCTTCTTCTGAGATCGGGAATATGTATACCGCTTCTATTTTTATGGCATTTCTTTCTGCTTTACAGACATCTTTTAATGAAAATGAAGAACTTTCAGGAAAAGAAATTGGCTTTGTGGGATATGGAAGCGGATCGAAATCTAAGGTGTTTGCCGGGAAGGTATCCGGAAACTGGCGAAAAGTAGTAGAAAAATGGAATTTATTTGAAAATTTAAAGCAGAGAACTGCTGTTGATTTTGAAACCTATGAAAAGCTTCACAGAAAGCAGCTGAAAGATTCTGTAAATAAAAATTACAAAGGCTTTGGACTTGTTTCTATTGAAGAGGAAAATCCGGTTTTAATTGGGGCAAGATATTATAGCTTTAAGAAGTAATATTATAGAGTATGTAAAAGAAGCACCTCAAATTTTGAGGTGCTTCTTTTTTTTGAATACTTCTATGATATATTTTTATCATTTTGATGCTTCTAAGTGAATTTTTATTGCTTGATTTTGAATTTTTTTCAAGTTAAAATTCTTATTCTGTTAATTTTCTATGCTTTTTTTTAAAATAAAGTTAAACCTTGTGGTTTTTTTTCACTTGTTAAAATATAGCCAAATCTCTATTTTGATTTATTTTTTTTAATTAATAAGAATAATTCACGATCTGGGATGATATTTATTAATCTTTATTAGGGATTAAATTCTTTTTAATATCTTGTTTTACAGCGTTTTGCGAATTGGATCTGTTAAGAATTATTAACATATTTGCTCCATGTATTAAAAACTGTTAATATGAATGTAAAATTACGAGTTATAAGTGCTGGAGCATTGTTCTTTATAGGACAGGTAATGGCGGGACAAAAGTTGAAAAAGGATACTGTAAAAGTAAGTGATATTGATGAAGTGGTTGTTCTTGGTTACAGGAGTATGACCAAAAAGAACGCTGCAACTTCAGTGGCTACTATTGATAGCAAAACTATAGAAAACAGGCCAAACGCCAATGTAATGAATATTATACAGGGACAGTTGGCCGGAGTAAATGTTACAGCGAGCACGGGGCAGCCTGGTGCAAAACCTACGGTTGTTATTAGAGGAGTAGGTACATATAGTGGTAATTCAGACCCTCTATATGTGATAGATGGATTTCCTTCCAACAGTGATAATTTTAGGTCAATTAATCCCAATGACATTGATACATTTTCTGTATTGAAAGACGCAGCCGCTATTGCGGAATATGGATCTCGGGGATCAAATGGAGTTATATTGATCACTACTAAAAAAGGTAAATTTAACCAAAATATGCGTGTCAGGTATAGCAATCAGTTTGGTATTTCATTTTTACAAGATCCGAAATACAACTTGTCTGACTCTAAAGAATTTTTAAGCCTTCAAAAACTATATGGAGTAGGTGCTGGGGCTAAAATGACTGATGAGCAGATTGCAAGCTATAATATAAACACTGATTGGAAGAAAGTTTTCTTTAGGCCTGCTATTACTCAGAGCCATAATTTATCATTAGAATCCGGGGGACAGAATATCAATTCCTATACATCTATTGGTTATCTCGAAAATGAGGGAATTTTAAGAACAACTGGATTAAAGAGATTTACCGTAAGAAATAATATTAACGGCAAGAGTGAGACTGAACGCTTTAAGTACTCATTGGTAACAGGGTTAGGATTTTCAAAAAATAATGAAGCTATTCTTGATGCAGGAGCTGTTAACAGGAATTTTATTCTAGGTGCATACCGTTCCGCTCCACACTTATCTCCCGATTTATACCAAAATGGACAACAATTGTTTGATTTATATAGTAAAGATGGAACATTGTTATATACTCCTTTAATGCTAATGGATAAGTTAGTGAATTATAATAATCTTACGGAGGAAATGAGACTGGACATGGCTGCTAATTTATCTTATAAGATTACAAATGATTTAACGGTGAAAGCAAGAACGTCCGGACAATATCTTAATACCTGGTTTAATCAGGCAGAATATCCGCTTTCTTTTAATGCATTTTTATTTAAAGGAGCACAGGAGTTTTCAGGTTTTGAAGATATGAATCAAAGACGAGAGTTTTTATTTAATAACCTATGGCAACTGGAATATTTCAAAGTACTTGGAAAGCACACCTTCACTCTGCAAGGAAATGCGGAATATAACTATTCGCAACTCAATACTAATAATAACAGACAGAAAGGTCTGGATCCAAAGACATTTGTTCCTGGAACGGGAGCCGGATATATTGCAGATACCTCAAATAATGATTTTTATGTGTCAGCAACAAGTGCTTCGAAGTTAAAATGGGCCATGATCTCATATTTTGCATCTTTAGATTATGATTTTAATAAAAAGTACGGAATTACTGGAGTTATTAGGAGAGATGGAACCAATAGATTTTTTGGAGATAAACAATGGGGTACTTTTTGGTCAGTTGGAGGGAGATGGAATGTGGATGAAGAAAAGTTTATGCAGGACATAAAATTTGTGGATGCATTTAAAATCCGGGCCTCTTATGGAACACAAGGTAATCAGAGAATTGTTGACGGAAGTATTTATGCAGGATTAAACCCTCCGGGATATACTAATATATATTCTGTAACCAATAACACATATAATGGTAACCAAGGGTATGCTATAGCTTTTGGTGATAAAGAGTTGAGATGGGAAACAACAAAACAGTATAATATTGGATCTGACTTCGAATTCTTTAAAAGGAGATTAAGAGGGTCATTTGATTATTATGTGAAAGATACTCATGATTTATACATGCCTGATCCGACAGCGCCAGTGTCAGGTACATTAAGTATTGTGAGAAATACAGATGTTGTTTTACAAAATAAAGGTATAGAAGTAAATCTGGCCTATGATGTAATAAGAAATAAAGGAAATGATATTTCATTAATTTTTAGAGTAAACGGGTCAATCAATAATCAAAAAATAAGTGGTATTCAATCCGGAAATGGAAGGATATCTGACGGGCTGGTAGTAACTGAGAATGGTGGCCTTCTTAGAGAATATTTTTTGTATAAATATTTAGGGGTAAATCCTTCTGATGGTAATTTATTGTTTGAAGATGCTGATGGAAACCCTACAGAAAGTCCAAAAGATTCTGACAGGAAACTTATGGGAGTGAATAGATTGCCGAAATATCAGGGAGGATTTGGATTCGATTTTAACTACAAAAACTTTTTTGTTTCGTCTACTTTCACATTTGTTGCTAAACTTAAGCGCTTTGATTATGATATGTCTGATTTATATAATCCTAATAATTTAGCTTCGTTTAATGTAGATCGGGATCTTTTAAATGCCTGGACACCTTCTAATACAAATACAGACGTACCTTCTCTAAAAGCAGCCAATGTTGGATTGCAGGGGAATTCTGATAGATTTCTTGTAGATGCTTCTTATATCAGGCTGAGAAATGTTCAGTTAGGATACAGAATTCCTAAAAGACTTCTGAAGGACACCTTTATCAATGACATGTCATTTACATTACAAGGCGAAAACCTATTAACATTTACAAAATGGCGAGGGTATGATGTGGAAAGTCCAAACGGAGCCGATCAACAAAGGTATCCTTCACCTCGAGTTGTCACATTTGGTTTTGATGTTAAATTCTAGTTTAATAAATTAAGATAAATTGCAATGAAAAAAATATTTAAATATATCGTAATAACATCGGGAATATTACTTACTTCCTGTGATGATGAGCTGATAAGTCCTTTTACTCCCGGGTCCTTAACTGAAGAAATAGCTGTTACACAATCCTCAGATCTTCAAAAACTTATGAATTCTACATATAATCTCTTTTCTAACAGATCAGAAGCTGTTTTTACTTCTGTTTTTACTGACGAAGTTGGAATTGGATATGCAAACGGAGGACAGGGAATATCTCAAGAATATATCTTTTTATCGATTCCTTCTTCAGGTCTTTCTGGAAATATTTGGGTTGGCACTTATACAGCATTAGCAAGAGCTAACAGAGTAATTAAATATGCTGACAGTGTACAACCTGTTAATGCCACCGATGCTGCATTAATCTCCCAATTGAAAGCTGAGGCACTTACTATGAGAGCTTATGGACATTTAAGGATATTGGCTTATTACTCAACAAATTTAAAAGATGATAATGCACTGGCGGGAATATTGGCTGATAGAATATTTGAACCTGCTGAAAAAGAAAATCCAAGAGTTAAAAACGCAGACTTTTATGCACTAATTCATAAGGATCTGGACGCTGCATTAACAATTTATAATGGTTTGAGCGGGTATACTCCAAACAATGGTTTTGCCAATAAAAACTTTGCAAAGGGTTTGAAAGCCCGCGCTTATGCCTATAAAGGAGATTTTGTCAATGCCGAAAAGTGGGCGGATAATGTAATAAATACATCTGGAGTTACATTAGCTAATCAAGCTGACTACAGAAAAGTTTTTTTTACGGATAATGAACCAGCCAATAAAGAGGTTATTTTCAGATTAAAGAGAACAGCCCAACAAAATTCACAAGCAACTAATTTACATAATGGATGGTGTTCTGTTGCTCCCAATTTAAATGGTTCTCCTTACTACGAAATAAGTCGAGCTTTGTTTAATATTCTGAATCAAAACCCAAATGATGTGAGGCGAAATGTAATTGTAGCACCATCTTCTGTTATTGATCCCAACTATGCAACCTCTGCTGATTACAGAAACACAGATAAGCTAATTATTCAGAAACATGGTGGGACTGAATCAGGTACTGTAACTGCTGCTACTACAGGAACGAATGGTTTTAATAATGATTTTAAAATAATGAGGATTTCTGAAATGTATCTCATTAAAGCAGAAGCAAGAGCCGCTGCTGGAGATTTACTTGGAGTAGGGCAGGCATTAAAAGCTATTTTGGATGCTAGGTTTCCTGTTGCACAGACTCCTCCTGTATTTACAAATATTACCACTGCCTGGGCAGGTATTTTGAAAGAAAGAAGATTGGAATTAGCCTATGAAGGACACCGTTTTATAGACATAAAAAGATTGGGAACATTAGCTAATGTTACTATTGATAGGGATCCAGCAGATTATTCTTCAAGTTCTGCTAATTATCCTGCGGCGAATCCGGTCAATCTTCCTAATAACAGTTATAAGTTTGCTTTACCAATCCCCCAGGATGAGCTAAATGCAAACCCGGGAATTATTCAAAACCCAGGATATTAAAGGCAAACTATTATTATAAACTGAAAAATCAAAAGATTTCAACAGATTGAGAGATATACTTCTTATATTAATCAACGCAAGTCCCCTATTTAAAAGAGGGACTTTTTTGCTTTTACAGGTATAATTTTTATATAAAAATTAAGAAAATAGACCGATTTTTCTCCGATTTACTAAAAATTATGAATTGGTTGGTTTTAATTTTTTTAGTCAAAAAAATGCTTTAAGTTTATTTTTTTAATCATTTATTTTAAATTAATGAAAATTGATTTTAATTTTAAAATTTATTAAAATTCCGTTAATATATAAATTGACTTATTTTTTGTTAAATTTTTAAATATTTTCAAAATGATTCCTCATCATTTTTTTAAGATGAATGTGAATCTCTCCGTTCTGGAAGCATGTTTTCAGCATTCAGCGAATTGATGTTATAGATATTTATCGACATATTTGTCGCTTGAATATATTAAAATCTGTTAATATGAATGTGAAGTTACATGTATTAAGTGCAGGAGCTTTGTTTTTTTTGGGACAAGCTGCTTTTGCGCAAAAATCTAAGAATGATTCTGTTCTGAAGGAGAATAAGATCGATGAAGTAATCGTTACTGGATACCAGAAGAAAAAAGCAGATGAAATTACCCAGGCTCAGGCTGTTGTTGGTGGTGATGAAATCAGAAGAAACTCTCCTACAACATCTATCGGTAACTCTTTACAGGGTAGAGCTTCAGGGGTATTTGTACAAAGTACTACCGGGCAGCCAGGTGCTGCTGCTACCATCCAGGTAAGAGGGATTGCCGGTGTTGGTGGTTCTTCAGAGCCTACTTATGTAGTAAACGGGATGTATATGACTGCAAGACAGTTCAGCGCAATCAACCCTGCAGACGTAGAGTCTATTTCAATTCTTAAAGATGCCGCTGCTACAGCACAGTATGGTGCGAGGGGAGCAAACGGAGTAGTGGTAGTAACTACTAAAGCCGGAAAAGCCGGAAAAACTCACTATTCATTCGAAACCAAGTTTGGTTTCAGTGAAAAACTGAGAGACAAAAACTACACCATGATGAACTCCAGAGAGCTGATGGATTTCCAGAATCAATTGGGATACCTTGGATTTAAACCAAGATCTCAGGAAGAAATGGATAGATTGGCTGCTTATGATCACAACTGGCAGAAAGATCTGTTGAAGCCTTCAAGCATCCAGTCTTATTTATTCAGTGCCCAGGGTGGTTCCAGAGAGAGTACTTTCTATTACTCTTTAGGGTATGATTCTGACAACGGAATTATCAGGGACATTGATGGTCTTAAAAGATATACTGGTAACTTTGGATTTACCAATAAACTGAGTGAAAAATTAAACGTAGGTATCAACCTTGGGGTTCAGTATCAGGAAACGCAGAATTTCAGAGACAGAAACAATACACAGAACCCATTTGGAGCCATGTATAAATATGCTCCATATGAGCCGGTTTATAATGCAGATGGCAGCTACAACCAAACCATGAGAGCTGGTTCTAACGTTGTTGAGCAGATCCGTAACTACAGATTAGACGACCAGAGACTAAGAATTCCGGTAACTTTATTTGCTGAATATAAAATTATCGATGGTCTTAAGTTTAAAACAAACTTTAACGGACTTTTCGATTGGTATATGGGAACTCAATGGCTGAAGAAAGGTTCAAACCTTGATATCACAGTGAACAAGGTTCCTACAGGTTCATTGAACAAAAATTCATTCTATACATTTAACTATACCTGGAACAACTCCATTAATTATAAAAAATCATATGGAGGCCACAACTTTGATTTCTTAGGATTTATCGAATATAACGATAACTACAACGAAACAATGAATGGTGGAGCTTACGGACTGAAATCTCCGGTAATCAATGTTCCATCAATTACAACACCTTCTGACAGAAATACATTTACAGGGGTTAAAGTAAGAAATACCCTGTTCAGTTTAGCGGGGATGTTAAACTATGATTATGAAGGTAGATATTTGGTAACAGGATCATTGAGAAGAGATGCTTCATCAAGATTTGGTGCCAATAACCAAAGTGGTATTTTCTGGTCTGCAAGTGCAGCATGGAATATCGCGAAGGAAGAATTCATGAAAGGAGGTTTTATTAATGATTTAAAACTTAGAGGATCTTACGGTACAACAGGTAACGACGGTACTTTACCGGATTATTTTAACGTGAACAATATCAGCTACGGCTTATATGGTACTAACGGTACTTCATATCCCGGAACATCTTCACAAGGCTATTATATCATTGGTAACAGCAACCTGAAATGGGAATCTAACGCAATTACCAACTTAGGAGTTGATTTCACAATGTGGAACAGAAGAGTTCGTGGATCCGTAGAAGTATATCAGAACAAGAGAAAAGATTTCGTACAGCTTGTACCTTTGGATAAACAGGAAGGTGGATACTACCAGTATATCAATGCAGGAGATATGTCTCAGAAAGGTCTTGAAGTTGAACTTAGCGTAGATGTGATCAAGCAGAAAGATTTCCAGTGGAATCTACATGCTAATATCTCTTTCCAGAAGTCTGTTCTTGACAAGTTAGCAGACGGGCAGACTGAAAGAAACTTAGGAGATACTTATTTAAAAGTAGGAGAGTCTCCATACGTATTCTATAATGTAAGATTTGCAGGAGTAGATCCAAGTAACGGAAAAGCTCTGTATTATGATAAAGAAGGTAATGTTACTGATGTTTACAGTGCATCCAATGCAGTTCCTCTTACGGATAAATCTCCGTTCCCAAAAAGTTTTGGTGGTTTCGGAACAACAGTTCAGTACAAAGGACTTGATTTCAGTGCAGATTTCTCATTCAAGCTAGGTGGTTATACTTATAACAACATGTACGCTGCTGCTGTTGATCCAACATTGGCTGTTGCTGGCAGAAATATGGCTCAAGCTGCTGCTCAGGTTTGGCAAAACCCTGGAGATACAGGAGTATTCCAGAAAGTTGACTCAAACGGTATGCGTGATTCTGATCAGTGGATTGAAAAATCAGATTACTTAAGATTAAGATCACTTACATTAGGATATACATTTGATAAAGCGTTCCTTGGAGAAGGATCTCCAATCAATAAGCTTAGAGCATATGTACAGGGACAAAACCTATTTACAGTGACTAAATTCCACGGAGAACCTGAAGTTTCAGTAGGATCCGGTGAATCTACAGCATTGTTCGTTCCTGGAGCATATAACCTTTATACTTATCCTGCTGTAAGAACAATCCTGGTAGGACTGCAATTAGAATTTTAATATTGAATAGCTTTATGAAAAGAAATATAATAAAAATAAGTTTAGCTGCGTTAACCATGTTTGTTTCGTTAACGTCTTGCGACAGAAATTTAGATCAAATCTCATCAATCAATGAAGATCAGGAGCAGGCCATGACCAGACCTGAGACCTTCAGACAGGCTATGGACGGTGCTTATACAGCGCTTAAAGGAGCCGGGTATTATACGAGTGATACAGGAAACCAGCTTATCATGGGGGATCTTACCACTGATAACCTTGTTCGTACAACTACAGGTAGAAATACCAATTTTGCTGCTTCGAACTTTGAATTCTCATCCGATAATTCACAGACGACAGGATTATATAGTGCTGCTTACCTTGTGATCAGCAGAGCTAACTTCGTTTTGAAATATATCAATAACGGTGTATTATCCGGAACGCAGAAAACGAATCTGGAAGCTGAAGCAAGAGCATTAAGAGCAATAGCTCATTTTGATATTGTAAGAGCGTATTCTAAGATCCCGACTCAATCTGCAGATGCAAAATCAAGTGTGGGGATTTATTACGCTGAAAAATATGATCCTCTCAACAATATAGGTTCCAGAAATTTAACTGTTGAGCAAGTGTATGATAAGATTATAGCTGATTTATTATTCGGTGCTTATAATATTACGCAAAATGATGCTGATAAAGGAAGACTAAGTAAAGCTGCTATCTATGGATTATTATCAAGAGTATACCTATACAAAGGAGACTATGCTAAGACTGTAGAATATGGAGAGCTGGCATTAGGACTGTCACCAGGCATTACTGAAAAGAAAAATTTTACTTCTCTGTGGAAAGAAGAAAATAATGCTAAGAATGTGGACGGAATTTTATTCCAGGTGTTAAATGCGGCATCAGAACAAAATACAGTAGGTGTTGCATATAATCAATCAGTTCCGGCCCTAAGATCTGAATTTGTTGTGGATTATGATCTGTATACCTCATATACAGATAATGATGTGAGAAAACCTGTTTATTTCACTACCAGTGTATACAGCAAACAAAATTATAATCATGTAACAAAATATTCAGGAAACGGAGGTCCTGCCAACATCGTTTCAATTAAATATTTAAGAGGAGCTGAAGTATTATTAAATGTGGCTGAAGCACACTATAGAACCGGTAATGGTGCACAGGCTCTTGTTTTACTCAACAAATTAAGAGCTGAAAGATATAATTCATTTACTCCTGGTACAGAAACAGGGCAAGCTCTTTTAGATGCTATTTTAAAAGAAAGAAGATTGGAGCTTGCATTTGAAAATGACAGATGGTATACATTGAAGAGATTAAATCTTCCTGTTCAGAGATCTGGAAAAGGAGACCTTTCTGATGGTACCGGTACACCTTCTGTTGCACAGACTCTTGCGGCCGGAAGCTACAAGTGGCAGTGGCCAATTCCTATCAGCGCTATTCAGGCGAATCCGAATATTGAACAAAACAAAGGTTACTAATTGTGTAATTACTGTTTTTAATAATAAGAGCTCCATTAAATGGGGCTCTTTTTTATACATTGATATGAATTACCGCAGAACCATTTTATCCTGATAACTTTTCGGAGTCACTCCTTCCAGTTGTTTAAATACTCTTGTAAAATAGTTTGTATCTGAAAATCCCGTCTGAAAAGCGGTTTCTTTGATGCTGGTCTGGCTTGCCAGCAATTCCTTCGCTTTGCTGATTCTTTCCTGCAAAATGAAATCATTGGGAGATGTTCCCAACTCATCTTTGAACATTTTAAAGAAATTCGACTTACTTACATAGGCCAGCTTGGCGATACTGTCAATAGACAATTTCTGATGCAGGTTTCTTTTAATATAATTCACCGCAAAACCTATCCTGGATTTATTTTTTACAATATTCTTTTCCACCATGCCTCTTGCCTGAGTCTGCATCAGCCTTATCAGAAGTTCTTTCAATGCAAAATCAGCCATGATATCTTTTTGAGAATTATCATCCATGGCAATTCTCATAATATTGTTGGTGGCAGAAGCAAGTGCTTTATTATTAAACAGAAAATACTCATCAAGCTGAATGTTCCATTGCGAAGTTTCATCTGCTTTGGGAAGATGGTAATTCAGGTAGTTGAGAGAATCCTCAATAAAATCAGGATTAAGGCTTAAAGAAACACATTGGGTAGGAGTTTCATCCGCCTCAGGAAAATCAATCACCATTGTTTCTCCCGGGGCTACCAGAATGCTTTCTCCCGGATAATAATCAAAGTAACTGGTCTTATTATCCAGTTTCATATGTTTTTTACCCCTCAGCATTGCCGTAAAAGCAATGTTTTCAAAATGAAGTTTTACATCAAAAGCGGCCTTATGAGTCTCATAAATGCTGAACTCACAATTGTTTAGATTGAATTTCGTCTGGTTTTCAACAAGACTCAATAGCTGGCTCTCCTTTCGTAATTCAGGAGTGTTTAATAAAATCTTACTATTGTTATTCATTTCTAATTTTTTTTGAAAAAGAGGTAACTCAAATATAGAAAATTTGAGTGTACGTTGCTGTTAATAAAATACTAAAATTGAACCTCTTGCACTATTTTCCACTTTTTTTATACGATTGTGCTATACTCTTTCTGGCTTCTCAGTGTAATTTGGCGTTATCGAAAAATAAAAACAATACTAATATGAGCACTATTACAGAACCAATATCAACAACGCTTTTACAGCGCCCGGAGTTTAAAAACAGATACGATAATTATATTGACGGGAAATTCACACCACCCGTTAAAGGACAGTATTTTGACGTGGTTTCCCCGGTAGATGGCAAAAACTTCACTCAGGTAGCACACTCGTCCAAAGAAGACCTGGAACTGGCTGTTGATGCAGCTGAAAAAGCATTTCAAACATGGAAAAATACTTCTTCTACAGAAAGAAGCATCATCCTGAACAAAATTGCAGACAGAATGGAACAGAACCTGGAATACCTTGCTACAGTAGAAACAATAGATAACGGAAAAGCTGTAAGAGAAACACTGGCAGCAGATCTACCTTTAGCTATTGATCATTTCAGATACTTTGCGTCTGTGATCCGCGCAGAAGAAGGATCTCATAACGAACTGGACAAAGACACCGTTTCCTTAATTGTTCACGAACCTCTTGGAGTAATCGCACAGATCATCCCATGGAATTTCCCGATCCTGATGGCTGTCTGGAAGCTGGCTCCGGCATTGGCAGCAGGAAACTGTGTTGTTTTAAAGCCTGCAGAAAGCACTCCTGTTTCCATTATGGTATTAATGGAGCTTATTGGTGACCTTTTACCGGCAGGAGTTATTAATATTGTCAACGGATTCGGAGCAGAACTTGGAAGAGCGCTCGTTACCAATCCGAAAGTTGCCAAAGCAGCATTTACAGGTTCTACCGCTACCGGACGATTGGTAATGCAATACGCTACAGAAAATATTATTCCGGTAACGTTGGAATTGGGAGGAAAATCACCCAATGTTTTCTTCAATTCTGTAATGGATGCAGATGATGAATTTTTAGATAAAGCCATAGAAGGAGCTGTTCTTTTTGCCCTTAACCAGGGAGAAATCTGCACATGTCCTTCAAGATTACTGGTTCAGGAAGGAATTGCAGATGCCTTTATCGAAAGAGTGATTGAAAGGGTAAAAGCCATCAAAGTAGGAAATCCACTGGATAAAACCGTAATGATGGGAGCCCAGGCTTCGCAGATCCAGAAAGATAAAATCCTTTCCTATATCCAGCTGGGAATAGATGAAGGAGCAGAAGTATTGGTGGGTGGAGATGTCAATAACCTGGGAGAAGATCTTGAAGACGGCTACTACATTCAGCCGACTATTTTCAAAGGAAACAACAAAATGAGAATTTTTCAGGAAGAAATTTTCGGGCCTGTGCTGGCATTTACCACTTTCAAAGATGAAGAAGAGGCCGTGAAAATTGCCAATGATACGATCTACGGACTGGGGGCAGGTGTATGGACCAGAGATGCCCACCAGCTGTACAATATTCCAAGACAGATTGAAGCAGGTAGAGTATGGGTAAACCAATATCACTCTTATCCGGCAGGAGCTCCTTTCGGAGGTTACAAACAATCAGGAATAGGAAGAGAAAACCATAAAATGATGCTCGATCATTACCGTCAAACCAAAAACATGCTGATTTCTTATAACAAGAATAAGCTAGGTTTCTTTTAATATTATTATTTAGGACGTGCCCGATTGCCTTGGCTTTATCCAGGGCAAAACGGTCGGGCTATCCAGGGCTGCACTTCGTTTCGGTGCTCCATTGCATTGCGCACCGACTCGTTCCTCGCCGCCCTTCCTATCCCTCACGCAGGGAAATTAATAGTTCAGAAGCAGAGATAAAAACTGATAACGTGAAATAACTCAATCCAAAAAAGAAAATATGATTCCAAAAACAATGAAAGCGGCGGTAGTTCAGGGCTATGGCCAACCTTTGAAAATAGAAGAAGTACCTGTAAGAGAACCCGGAAGATATGAAGTGCTTGTTAAAGTTATCGCCTGTGGAGTTTGCCACACAGATTTACATGCTGTGGATGGCGACTGGCCTGCAAAACCTAAGATGCCGCTTATCCCCGGACACGAAGGAGTAGGGATCGTGGTAGCCTGCGGACCGGAAGCTTTTGTGAAAGAAGGAGATGCGGTAGGAGTTCCATGGCTGTACAGTGCTTGCGGATGCTGCGATTATTGTATTACAGGATGGGAAACCCTTTGTGAAGCACAGAAAAATGGCGGTTACAGTGTCGATGGTGGATTTGCAGAATACGTCATTGCAGACTCAAGATATGTGGGACATTTGAAATCTGATGTTAACTTTTTGGAAATTGCCCCAATTTTATGTGCCGGAGTCACAGTTTACAAAGGATTGAAAGAAACAGAAACAAAACCCGGCGAATGGGTAGCCATTTCAGGAATCGGTGGACTGGGACATGTAGCAGTTCAATATGCAAAAGCTATGGGAATGCATGTTGCTGCTATTGATGTAGCAGATGATAAGCTTGAACTGGCGAAAAAATTAGGTGCAGACCTTGTAGTCAATGCAAAAAACACAGATCCTGGAGAATATTTGCATAAAGAAGTCGGCGGAATGCACGGCGCATTGATTACTGCGGTTTCACCTATCGCTTTCAAACAGGGAATAGATGTACTGAGAAGAAAAGGAACCATTGCTCTGAATGGCCTGCCTCCCGGCTCTTTTGAACTCCCTATTTTTGAAACGGTTTTGAAAAGGATCACCGTGAGAGGTTCTATTGTAGGAACCAGAAAAGACCTGCAGGAAGCATTGGATTTTGCCAATGAAGGACTGGTAAAAGCCACCGTTACTCCTGCAAAACTGGAAGATATCAATGATGTATTCGATAAAATGAAAAAAGGACAGATTGACGGCAGAATCGTTCTGGATATTGCCGGCTCAAATTAATTTGATGATGTATAGATGATCCCGGTTAATTTATTGTACCGGGATCTTTTGTCAATATAAGGTTTACATTAAATCAAAATAAAAACAATGGAAACAAAAATATCAAGACTTTCCGCTACTGAGCAGGCACTTGAAGTAATTGACAAGCTGGAAGATCAATACGGCCCCCTGATGTTTTACCAGGCAGGAGGATGTTGTGAAGGGACTCAGCCGCAATGTTTTGAAAAAGGAGGCTTCTTTCCCAGAATGAATGATGCCATGATAGGAACCATCAACGGACATGAGTTCTGGATAGACCGCGATTTGTTTGAATACTGGAAATATTCACATTTTACCCTCGATGTTACAGAAGGTTTCGGACCTGGTGGGTTTTCACTGGAAACTCCCTTGGGAAAAACATTTAAAGTTCATTACAGGCTTTTCACTCCTGAAGAATATGAAAACCTCGAACCGGTAAAACGTAGTGAATAGTGTACTTTAACAAAAAAGTCAGACCTTGACAAACCGGTTGACAAACATAGCCGCCACAATATCTCCCACAGCGTTCAGAACGGTAGCCAACGGATCTACCAATGTCCCGATGATCATTACGGCAGGAATCGCTTCCTGGGGTAGTTTATAAACAGAAATCATCAGCATTTCCCCAATATACCCGCCGTTAGGAATTCCTCCCGCTACAATACTCACAAAAACAGTAATCCCCAAAGCTAAAAGAAGATTGGCAGGATCAAAAAAATCTTTCCCAATAATTAAGAATGCCACGTAGATCTTGATAATAGATGACATGGAAGATCCGTTTTTATGCAGTGTCGTTCCAATAGGAATCACCAGATTGGCAATAGAATTCGGAATCCCGATTTTGGAAGCCGCCTGTAAATTAGCAGGCATTGTTGCAAAACTGCTGCAAGTGCTTATGGCGGTTAAAGTAGGGTAGATGGCATTGGTCCAGAAACTTTTGACTCCATTTTGTCCATTCGCCATAAACGCATAGATAGAAAAGAACACAAGGAAATAAATAACTCCTGCAATATAATATAACCCTAAAGGTTTAGCATAAAATCCAAAAAGCTGTGGCCCCAAAGTAGCGACCTGATAAGCAAAATAAGCGCCCAGACCAATAGGAGCAAGCTTCATCACCAGCAGAAGAAGTTCTTTCATCACTTCATATCCTGAAGCGATAAACACTCTGAAAGGCTGTCCTTTTTCTCCTGTTTTTCTGGCTGCAAATCCTGTCAGGAAAGCAAATACCAGAAGAGCCAGCATATTCCTTCTTGAGAAAAGCTCTGTGAATTCTCCCACGGTAAAGAAACTTACAATTCTGTTGCCCCATGTATCCTCATTGGCTGCTTCAGAAATAATCTCAGAACTTCCAGAAACCCCTGAAACCGGAAAAAGGTAGACCGCACAAATTGTGAAAACAGCTGCTGTGAGAATAAAAAATAAGAAAGTAAGGGCCATTACAAGGATGATCTTTCCAAATTTAGATTGCTGCTCCAGAGAGGCAATAGAATTGGAAACCGCAAAAAATACCAGAGGAACCACACTCACAAAAAGAAGATTCAGAAAAATATCTCCCAAAGGTTTAATGTATTCCACAAAACCGGGTGCAACAATTCCTATGATGCTTCCAACAATAATTCCTAAAAGTAAAAATATGATTCCGGAGTAGTTTTTCAATACATCTTTCATGTATGGCTTTTTATCAAAGATAGGTTTATTTTTAACATTCTGTTATACAATTTTCAGACCTAAAATTCATAAATTTGAGTAAACCTCATTTCTATGGCTTATATAGATTATTATAAAATTTTAGGCGTAGATAAAAACGCAACACAGGATGATATTAAAAAAGCCTACCGGAAATTGGCAAGAAAACATCATCCCGATCTCAACCCCGGAGACAAAGAAGCAGAAAAGAAATTCAAAGAACTGAATGAAGCGAACGAAGTGCTGAGTAATCCGGAAAACAGATCAAAATATGACAAGTACGGAGAACACTGGAAGCACGGCGAAGAATACGAAAAAGCCCAGCAGCAACAGCAAAGACAGTATCAACAACAAAGTTATAACGGAGGTTATTCCGGTGCAGACTTTGGTGGAGGTGAAGATTTCTCAGATTTCTTCCAGGATATGTTTGGCGGTGCAGGCGGTGGATTTGGCAGAAGTTCCAGAGGAAGAGCCTCTGGCAAGTTCAAAGGACAGGATATTCATGCTGAACTGAACTTAAATTTAAGGGACGCCGCAACTACTCATCCGCAAACTTTTGAAATCAATGGTAAAAAAGTAAGAATCACGATTCCTGCAGGAGTATATGACGGGCAGCAGATCAAGTTAAAAGGACATGGAAATCCAGGCGTAAACGGAGGACCCAATGGAGATTTATACATTACCTTCAATATCCCGGCTGATCCGGATTTTGAAAGAATCGGCGATGATCTGAAAACCAAAGTCACCATTGATTTGTATACTGCCGTTTTGGGTGGAGAAGTAAAAGTACATACGCTCCATGGAAGTGTAAACCTTAAAGTGAAACCGGAAACCCAAACCGGAATGACGGTAAGACTTAAAGGAAAAGGTTTTCCAGTCTATAAAAAACAAGGAGAACACGGTGATCTTTTTGTAACCTATGAAGTGAAACTGCCAACCAACCTTACCGAAAAGCAGAAAGAACTTTTTGAACAACTAAAAAATTCCTAAGCTATGAGTGAAAGAATATCACGGGAAGAACTCGTAAAAATCTATAATATAGAAATTACTTTTTTTGATGAGCTTGTAGATTACGGGCTGCTGAATATTCAGATTGAAAACAATATTCATTATCTGATGTATGAAGATCTGCCTGACCTGGAAAAATTTGCCAACTGGCATTATGATCTCGAAATTAACCTGCCCGGCCTGGAAGTGATTCATAATATGCTGAAAAAACTGGATGCGCTGAACCGCAGAAACAGAGAATTGATGAACAAACTTTCTGCAATAAGTGATCAATATGAAGATATTTAGTTTAGTTTTGTAGCTTTTTAAAGCAAACTCTATAATTATGAATGAAGAAAAGGTGATTACACTAAAACCGGACAGGAAGATTTTTGAAGATATTTATTTTAGCGGTAATCAGGGAAGTCTGCTTTTTTCACCGACTACAAAAAGTAAAACGATTGCCACCATTGCAGCAGCAGTAGTTGTTTTCATTGTTTTTCTTTTCAAAGATCTTTTGAGTAAAGAAAGTGTGGGGATTTTATACTTTTTAAGCTTTATATTTCTGCTTTGTGCTGTTTTTTTATCCGTAAGTGTTAATAAAGTTTCAAGATGGAAAAAACAGGTGAATCATTATTTAAGCGGGCTTGAAAGATGTAAAGTATATGAAATCAGGTTGGATAAGAACTTTTTCACCGTCAATATTGACGGCGATAAAGAAACCAGCGAATGGAAGGATTTTGAATATTTCGACAGCACTCATGAATTTATTTCTCTGGAAGGAAAATACAGCTATATGTTTCCCAGAAAATCAATGAATGAGAAAGAATACAGCTTTCTCAAAAATACATTGAAAGAGAAAGTTAAAACCGATTAATAAAAACAAAAACGGAGCAAAATTTTGCTCCGTTTTTTATTATATACAAGTTAGCTTATTTGTTCTCTTCCAACCATCCCATTTCCTTCATCCACTCGTCATTGTAGATTTTTCCTACATATCTTGAGCCATGGTCATGAAGTAAAACAACAATGACATCATCTTTTGTGAACTGATCTTTCATCTGAATTAAAGATGCAATAGCACTTCCGGCAGAATATCCACAGAAAATACCTTCCTCTTTCGCCAGTTTTCTGGCATAGATAGCACCGTCTTTATCCGTTACTTTCTCAAAGTGATCAATTACAGACATATCATAGTTTTCAGGAATAATGTCTTCCCCGATTCCTTCTGTAATATAGGTGTAAGCATGGTCATAATGCAGTTCACCTGTTTCGTGGAATTCTTTCAGAATAGAGCCATAAGTATCCACTCCGATTACTTTGATATCCTGATTTTTTTCTTTGAAAAATGTTCCGCATCCGGTGATTGTACCTCCTGTTCCGGCTCCTACTACAAAATGAGTCAGTTTTCCTTCTGTCTGTTCCCAGATTTCAGGAGCGGTAGATTCATAATGAGCAGCTCTGTTAGATAAATTATCATATTGGTTGACATACCATCCGTTTTCCGTTTCTTTTGCCAGTCTTTTGGAAACTGAATAATAAGATCTTGGATCGGTAGGTTTTACGTCGGTAGGGCAAACAATTACTTCAGCTCCTACAGCACGAAGAATGTCACATTTTTCTTTTGACTGTTTTGAATTAGTCACAAAGATACATTTGTATCCTTTGATGATGGCAGCCAGTGCCAGTCCCATTCCTGTATTTCCGGAAGTTCCTTCAATAATGGTTCCTCCAGGTTTTAATCTGCCGTCTTTTTCGGCATCCTCTATCATTTTAAGAGCCATTCTGTCCTTTACGGAGTTTCCGGGATTGAAGGTCTCTACTTTTGCTAATACCAATGCCGGAAAATCTTCACCTAATACTTTGTTAAGCTTTACCAGCGGTGTGTTACCTATCGTTTCAAGGATATTTTTTGCGTATTTCATAAATGTTTTATAAGCGGCACAAAGATACGGCTTTTAAAATTATCTTCATTGTGGATAACATGTGGATAAGTTGTGGATAATACTGAAATCAACTGATACACAATTAATAACTTTTAAATATCAAATATCAAATATCAAATATCAAATATCAAATATCAAATATCAAATATCAAATATCAAATATCAAATATCAAATATCGTATTAGTTGTACTTAATCGCCTTCACCGGAGAAATCTTACTGATCAGGTAGCTAGGAATAATCAAAGCCAGTCCTGAGATAATAAGAATTCCTACTGAGATGGAGACAATAGCAATAGGATTAAGATCTACCGGAACGGTGCTTACATAATAATTTTCAGGATTAAGTTTGATAACTCCAAAGAATTTCTGGATTAAAATCAATCCCAATCCGATAGCATTTCCGTACAAAAGTCCCGGAATCATAATAATCAGGGTATAATTGATAAAAGTAGCTCTTATCTGCGAATTGCTTGCCCCTAATGTTTTGAGAAGACCGATAGAATTGGTTCTTTCGATAATAAGGATCAGCAAAACCATAATGATATTGATGACCACTACAATCAGCATAATAATAATGATCAAAGCAATATTGGTATCAAAAATACTGATCCAGTCTGTGATCTGCGGGAATTTTTCTGTCGCTTTCTCAGCATAATTTTTATACCCGATCAGTTTCTCAATGTCAGGAAAATCTTTGTCGATATCATTCACATTCTTCAGGAAGATATCAATTCCGCCAATTTCATCAGGCTTCATATCCTGAATTTTTCTGGCATGATTGATACCGCCGATAACGAATTGCTCGTCAATGAGCTTGATATCCGTTCTGTAAATTCCGATAACTCTGAACTTACGGTAAAGCGGCTTCTGATCAGCTTTTAAAAATACGGTTACAATGCTGTCATTCAATTTAAGATGAAGGTCATTGGCTACTTTCTGAGAAATCGCTACATCACTATTGAATCCTTTTTCTGTTACCTTCGGAGTCGTTCCGGCTATAAGGAATTTTTTAAATCTTAAACTGTCAAAATCCTTACCGATTCCTTTAAATATAATGCCTGCGAAATTGTGCTCATTACGCATAATTCCGGTAACTGTTACATATTTTTGAGTGCTTTCCACATCGGGAAGTTCTTTTATCTTGGCAATATTCAGTCCCTGATTGTCCAGTACAGAAGTATTGTATGAAGAATTGGATCTTGTAGATCTTACGGTAATATGTCCGCTGAAATCAGCCAGCCTTTCTTTGATAGCTTTTTTTGAACCAAAACCGGTGGCTACGGTAATGAGGGAAACAATAATTCCCAAAGCTACGGAAAGCCTGCCAATGAAGATGATAACCCTTGAAAGGTTATTTTTGTTATCTTTGGAAAATGCTATTTTTCTAGAGAAATATAAAGGAAATTTCAAGCTTATGAATTTAGATTTCAAAATTAAAAATTTACTTCTGATTTGCCTAATTTTTTTAGGAGTATTCAACCAATATTATTCTCAGACTCAAGTTCAACCGGATTTTAAAACGGGTGCCGACCAGCCTGAAATCTACCTGCCGTTGTTAAAGAATAAAACAATTGGGGTGGTAACCAATCAGACAGGTTTAATGAGTGATAAAACCCATCTGGTTGATTTTCTGGTAAAAAACGGAATTAAAATCAAGTCTATTTTCGCTCCTGAACATGGATTCAGAGGAGATGCAGATGCAGGGGCAAAAGTGAAGAACGGAGTAGATGTGAAGACCGGAATTCCCATTGTTTCATTATATGGAAATAATAAAAAGCCAAAGCCGGAACAGCTTTCCGGAATTGATGTTGTTGTTTTTGATATTCAGGATGTTGGAGTGAGGTTTTATACGTATATATCTACATTATCCTATCTGATGGAAGCAGGCGCTGAAAATAATGTGGAGATCATGGTTTTGGATCGTCCCAATCCGCATGACGGATATACCGACGGTCCTGTATTGAGGAAAAAATGGGCAAGTTTTGTCGGACTTCACGAAGTTCCCGTGGTATATGGGCTTACAATAGGAGAGTATGGAAAGATGGTAAACGGAGAGAAATGGCTTAAAAATCAAGTACAGGCGAAATATACGCTTGTTCCGATGAAGAATTATCATAAAAAGCAGCGTTACCCAATACTTGATAAACCTTCTCCTAATTTACCCAATGATAAAGCGATTAATTTATATCCGAGCCTTTGCTTTTTTGAAGGTACTCAGGTTTCTGTAGGAAGAGGAACAGATCTTCCTTTCCAGATTTATGGTTCTCCATGGACGGAAAATCTGCCTTATCAGTTTACGCCAAAACCAAGCTACGGAGCTAAAGATCCATTCCTGAACGGGAAGCTGTGTTATGGTGAAAACCTTTCCAGTTATCCTAAGGATCTAAGAGAACTGAATCTTGAATGGGTAATCAAAGCCTATCAAAACTATAAAAATCCACAGCAGGATTTCTTCCTGAAAAATCTGTGGTTTGATACTTTATCCGGAACTGATGAATTGAGAAAACAGATCATCGCAGGAAAATCAATTCCGGAAATTAAAGATTCATGGAAAAAAGATCTGGAAAGTTTCGAAAAGATCAGAACCAGATATGTGGTGTACGAAGATTAATTAATCAAAATTTTGGGGCGGATTTTTATCATTTCTGCCCTTATTTAATATAAATAGTCCGATAGTTAATCCAACAACTCCTGCAAAAGCCGTCATTAAGGCTCTCTGTAATTTATCAGGTAAATCATTCCCGATATAATTCATTAAAAAAAGAATCACAAAAGTGATGACTGAAATGATAATATGATTTCTTCCGAATGGTTTCATTGTATTATTTTAATTTATAAGAAATCATGACACCGCCTCTGTATGGGATGATTTCACCGCTTTTATTGAATTCCTTGGCAGAATCGTAACGTCTTCCTGTAGATTTGTCGTACCCTTTATAAAACCCTTGTGATGTTCCGATTGTTCCGTAAATATCAAGATTCCAGCGCTCGGATAATTGAAACTGGTATCCGGCTGTAACTCCCAGCATTACAGAAAATCCTTTCTGGTACAGGTTGGAGTTTTTAAGGATTTCTTTATTCCAGTTTTCAAAGGTATTGTCATTCCAATAACTCCATTTTGTGGCATTGTAAGCAGCAACAGCTACGTTTGCACCTACATACCAGTGTTTGAAAGCTTCAGTAAAATAATATCTTCCTTCTGCAGAGACAGAGTAAAACTGTAGTTTATGTCCTGCGAATGATTTCCATGGTGAAATGAAAACATCTCCCTGAAGGGTATATTTCGGACTGATCTGTTTTTCTATTCCAAGGTTTAAAATCCCTATCGGAGCAAATAAAGCATTCCCTTTTATGTATAAACTTTTATCCTGTCCTCCTTGTTCCTGTTTCTGAGCGCTCAACGTAGCTGTAGACAGGAAAGCTAAAATGCCTGCTGCTAATAATTTATATTTCATCCGGTTTATAATGTTTATTTTATCTGCTTTAATAGTTCATCTGCCAGTTGAGAATCCTTATTGCCCTGAACTGCCATATTTTTAGACATTTCAGCATAGTTTTTTGCCATCTCTTTATTTCCGGTAAGGTGATAAAGCTTGGCAAGAATATAAGTGTTTTCCGAAGTTTCGCTTCTCATAACAGATTTTTCTGCCCATTCTGTAGCTTTCTTTAATGAAGATGGAGTTTTCACATGATCTGCAAATATCCATGCTGCTCTCAGGAGCTCATTCGGATCAAAGGCATCAGAATTTTTATAATAATCTAAAGCCGCTTTCTCGTATTCAGGAAAATTACTGTTCTGTTCATAATAGCTGAGTTTAGTCTGATTCAGCTTTTTAACAGCAGCTTCTTTCCCTACCAATGGTTCGGCAGCTTTCATAAAATAGTCATCATTGATTTTTTTATTTTTATCATCAATAGACTGTTCTACTATTTTTCCCAGTTTCAGCTGGGCATCAAATTCATTGTAAGTTTCTTCAGGAAGGAATTTAATAATCTCTGCTTTTCTGGATGCAAAAACAGGATAGTTGGTATCTTCCGATGATTTTACGAAGTAAAGAAGAAATCCGATTTCATCCTTTGACAGTTCTTCGGTTTTCTTTTTGTTCTGGAAGTATCTTTCTGAAGCTTTTTTGGCAAATTCATAATCTGAGTTGGCATTAAGCTTCATAATATTGATCAGGAATTCCGGGTCTTTTTCCCCGCCAGCAAAGCGGTCTTTAAGAGATCCTTTTTTGTTTCCCGGTGAATTGATATCCTGAGCCATTGCCACAAACAGGCTTTCTTCCATATATCCTGTATTTCGGGAAACAAGCTCGCCTTCACCGTTCAGGAAAAGATAAGTAGGATAGGAGCGTACTCCGAATTTCGAAGCAATATCTCTGCCTTCTCCTTTTTCCATATCAAATCTCGCATTAATGAAGTTGGTATTGTAATAATCACTCACGGATTTCTGTGTGAAGACATTTTTTTCCATCATTTTACAAGGGCCGCACCAAGATGCATAGGCATCAATAAAAACCAATTTCTTTTCTTTCTTGGCTTTGGCAATAATGTCCTTGAATGGCAGTTCCTGAAACTGGATGGCTTCCTGAGCTGAAATAGCGATGGCACAAAAAATAGATATCCCGGAGATGATCTTCTTCATTTTCAAATAAGATTTGTAGGCGAAGATAATTAATTTTCAAAATATAGCGTGATGAATAGGTGGTCTCAATGACGATATTAACGAACTTTAAGACTTAGGCGTATCTGATTTTTGTTTTTTGCTTTAAAATATGAAATCTAAATTTAATTCACTTTACAGTCCTGAAATCTTTGTTATATCTTTGCAAACGAATAATTTATATGTAGAGGAATCCATAATTTAGAGAATTTGATTATTAATTTTAAGCACGCCTTATCCAAAAAATCCATTTACATCACCGCTTTATCTGCCTGCCTGATCGCAGTGGCAGCATTTGCTGTTTTGAGTCTTTTGATCACAGAAGACAGTCGTAAGAATACCGATGATTTTGCAAAGAAAACATTCTTCCGAAAGTATGAATCGATAGAACATGAATTCAGGAATATTGAGGATTATCAGTATCTGCTTCGCGCACTGATTCAAAAAGACGGACTGAAGAATTACAAGGATTATTCTTCGGTTTTAAATGATTTAAACAAAAAAAGAAATCTGCTCCCTTACAGCTGGTATTATTATGAAAACACCACTTCAGGAAAAACAGATAGTAATAATCCTTTATCCGGTATTTTCAGGAAGACAGATCGTAAAGAAAATTCTATTGTGATAAAGAATAACGGACCGGGACATTTTAAAGACCTTTTGCTTACCAAAAAGGACAGCATGTATTGGATTAGTTACGATTCTTTGATACTACCTGATAAAAACAAATTGTACTATGGCTCTACCGTAAGCCTGGATGATCTTCATCAATATTTTATCAACGTGGATAAAAGTTCCAATACGTACGCCTACGTTTTTACTAAAGAAGGAATTTGTATTACCCATCCGGAAAAAAAATATATCGGAAAGAATATTTTTGACTTTACAGATATTAAAGCTAATGATACACTGACCAGCAAAACTGAAGCAGGATATACTAAAGGAACAGCCGTTTCAGAATATCTGGGAGTGGAGGTAACACGCTTTATAAAACCATTGAAGACTGATAATTTTGATGGATACACGGTAGTGAATCATGTAAATTTTATTATTGACGAAAATATCAGCAAGATAAAAACCTATACTGTTTACATTTTTCTGGCAGCGTTGTTTCTCATTGTAACGGTATTTATATTGTTTCAGAGAGCAACCAGCCTGGCTTATCAGGAAAAAGAAAAAATACAGTCTGAAAAGAATTTATTGTTGGTAGAAAACGAAAAGATGCATAAAGCAGAAGTGATCAATCAGCTTCAGCAGCTTAAAAATAATATCAATCCCCATTTTCTTTTCAATTCATTGAATTCCCTTTATATGCTGATCGGGATTAATAAAGAAAATGCACAGAAGTTTACCATGAATCTTTCCAGGATTTACAGGTATCTTATAGTGCCTCCAAAAGATAATATTGTTACTGTTTCACAAGAAATTAAATTTATACAGCAGTATATGGAACTTCTGAAAAGCAGGTTTGATGAAGAACTGAAGTTTGAATTGATTATTAATGCTCCTGAAAGTCTTGAAAAAAGAATTCCCTATTTATCCCTTCAGATAGTCACGGAAAACGCGACCAAACATAATATTGCAACGATGGATCAACCTCTGGAAATTATCATTATCGTTGATGAGGACGGGATCACGGTAAAGAATACCTTGCAGCCTAAGACGGAAACGGTACAGGGGGAGAAATTCGGAATTGAATATTTGAATCAGGTTTATGGATATTTTAAGAATAATCTTCTTCATATTTCTGTAGATAGTGAATATTTCGTATGTTTTTTGCCTTTAATGAAGTAAAATAAAAATCCATTCACTCCCGAATTAGCACCATTCACTCCCTAATATTATATATATGATTCATGATACCTATAGCTTTGCTGGCTGAAACTAAGATATTTACTATTTGGAATGAATCGGACTATTTTAATGAAGAATTACAGACTTGCACTGTATCTCGGTCTTGCTATGGCCTCACCAATGGCAATAGCACAGAAAAAAGATAAAGATACGGTAAAGGTCAACAAAGAAAAAACAGATAAGACAGAGGCCTCTTCCTCAAAGAAAACAAAAAAAATTGAAGACCTGATCAAAAAGGGAACCTATAAAAAAGGACTTTTTAATACCATTCAGGTAAAAACGGATATTTATTTTGAAATTCCTGACAGTTTGATGGGACGTCAGTTTTTGGTGGTCAACAAGCTTTCTCAGGTACCCATGCAGGTCAATGAGGCAGGTTTAAACAAAGGAATGAATTATGAGAATAAGGTCATCTCTTTTTACCGTGATCCTGTAGCTAAAAAGGTATGGGTAAAAACGGTGGTTCCTAAAGTGTCATCCCCTAAAAATGACGCCATTACAAAATCTGTGAAAGACAATTTTTCAGAATCTGTGATTGAAGTCTTTGATATTGAGGCACAGAACAACGACTCTACGGCTGTAGCCATTAAAGTGAACAAAGTTTTTGACGGAAATCAGAAAAGTTTTAATGATGTTTTGGCTAATGTAGGATTGGGAGGATCTGTGAAGTCAAGTCTTTCTTATATAGAAGGTGTGAAGACATTTCCCAAGAACCTTGTGGTGAAGTCCCAATTGTCTACTTCTGTCAATGAAGGCGGGGTAGATCTTCCGGTAACATTAGGTGTTACTACCAATCTGGTTCTGCTTTCTAAAATACCGATGAAACCAAGAGTAGCTGATTCAAGAGTAGGATTTTTCTCCGAAAAACACTGGTCGTTTAATGACAACCAGCAAAAAATGGATGAGAAATTCTTTATTACCAAATGGAATCTTGAACCCAAAGATGAAGACAAAGAAAAATATTTAAAAGGTGAGCTGGTAGAGCCTAAGAAACCGATTGTTTATTATATCGACCCGGCAACACCGAAACAATGGCGTGAAAAGATTATCGCCGGAGTACATGACTGGCAGGCGGCGTTTGAGCAGGCAGGATTCAAAAATGCAGTGATTGCGAAAATGCCGGATGAGAAAGATGAAGATTTTGATATTGATGATGTAAGATATTCTGTAATTACTTACGCCGCGTCGCCAAAGTCAAATGCAATGGGGCCATCAGTAGTAGACCCGAGAAGTGGGGAAATTATCGAAGCAGATATCATCTGGTGGCATAATGTAATGACTTCTCTTCATGACTGGATGAGAATTCAAACCGGACCTATTGATCCTAAAGCAAGAGGAAATAAATTCAGTGATGAACATATGGGAGAAGCGATCCGTTTTGTTTCATCTCATGAAGTAGGACATACTTTCGGACTGAAGCATAATATGGGAGCATCTTTTGCATTCCCGGTAGAGTCGCTTCGTTCCAAAGAATTTACAGACAAAATGGGCGGTACGGCACCTTCCATCATGGATTATGCCCGTTACAATTATGTAGCTCAGCCGGAAGATGGCGTTACAGCAATCACTCCGAAAATTGGTCTTTACGATAAATATGCCATCGAGTGGGGGTACCGTTGGTATCCTGATGAATTCGTAGAGAAAAAAGCGCTGAAAAACTTAATTGAAAAACACGAGGATGACCCGATGTACTTCTATGGAGAGCAGCAGAGCTACCTGGAAACCATTGATCCACGTTCGCAGTCTGAAGATTTAGGTGATGATGCGATGAAAGCCAGCGAGTACGGAATCAAAAACCTGAAAGTGGTAATTAACAACCTCCTGAAATGGACGTATGAAGATGGTAAAGAATACACAGATGCCGGAAAACTGTATCTGGGCGTGATCGGGCAGTGGGATTTGTATACAGGTCATGTGATGGCGAATGTAGGAGGAATTTACCTGAACAATACTGTTTTTGGTAACAAAAAGAAAGCTTACGAAGCTGTACCTGCAGAAATTCAGAGAAGAGCAGTTGATTATCTTGTTAAAAATGCCATCAACCTTCCGGAATGGTTATTCTTTAATCCGATTACAGAAAAAACGTATCCGGTTAAGGATTCACCAATGGGACCATTCGAGCAGACACCATATACCATGGCAAGAGGAATGCAGTATGCAAATATCTATTCTTTGTTTATGGATGACAGATTGTTGAGGTTACTTGAAAATGAGCTGAAACATCAGATGTCTGGCTCTAAAGAAGAAATCTATACGGTTGAGAATTTATTTGATCAGGTAAGAACTGCCATTTTCAGTAAAAAAGGAAGCCTTACGATGCTTGAGAAAATGACTCAGAAAAATTATGTGGATGCTTTGATTGTCTCTGTGAACAAATTATTTGAAAAAACAGCAGTGAAAGGATTGAAAGTAGATGATACTTTGAATATGCCTACCATCTGTAATTTTCATGAAGATGATCATGGTTTGAGGAATATCAATTATTCATCCATGAAAAGAGTATCTGAAGTGACAACTTACAAGAGAGCAGAACTTCAGAAAGTTCTGGATTTACTGAACAGAACAAGGTACAGAGGTGATGATGCTTCCAGAGCACATTACACAGATTTAATAATTCGTATACAAGAGGCTTTAAACAAATAAACGGCAATGAAAAAAACTCTAATACTTTTACCTCTTTTGGCTGCTAATATAGCAATGGCCCAGCAAAAGAAAACCATCACCGGGAAAATAGAAGACGGAAATACTTCTCAGACTATCAGCGGTGCATCTATAAAAATCGAGACCCAATCGGTGTCTACAAAAACGGAGTTGGAAGGAATTATCGAAAGTGTATCAGTAGGTACAGTAACCGATAAGGACGGAAAATTTACATTGGAAATCCCTGCTGATACAAAAACGGTATTGGTAAGTTATCCTGGGTATGAATCCAGAGTCATTCAGCTGAATGAAGGACAGACCAACTATACCATCAGACTGACTTCTGAGATTTCAGATAAAAATAAAATCCAGGAAGTTATTATCACAGGGTATCAGAAAATTGAAAAGCGTAAGCAGACCTCAGCGGTTTCTACAGTGAAAATGGACAACATCAGCCAGGCTGGTGTTGCCAGTGTAGACCAGATGCTGGCAGGGCAGATTGCCGGTGTGGCAGTAACTCCTGAAACGGGAGCTCCGGGAAGTCCGGCGAAGATCAGAATCAGAGGTACAGCTTCCCTTTCCGGTCCCCAGGATCCGCTATGGGTCATTGACGGTCTTCCGTTAGAAGGAAATGATGTTCCGAATTTTACTGATAAAGACAATATTGATCAGCTTCAGAACTTCTCTATCGCAGGCTTAAACCCTAACGATATTGAAGATATTACCATCCTTAAAGATGCCGCAGCAACAGCTATTTATGGAGCAAGAGCAGCTAACGGAGTTATCTCCATTACCACCAAAAAAGGAAAGAAAGGAAGTCTGAAACTGAACTTCTCAGCAGACACTTTCGTTACCTCTCGTCCTGATTTTGATAAATTAAATCTTTTAAATGCTTCTGAAAAAGTAGACCTGGAACTGATGCTTGCCAGGCGCGCAGATCTTACGTACCGTGCCGATAAAGGAGAAGTAATGAGAATTCTGACTCAGAATAACCAGCTTGATGCTTTCAGAAACGGAGGTTTTGATGCATTGAACTCATTCACACGCCAACAAATTAACGGTTTAAGAAATAACAATACAGACTGGGGCAAACTGTTGTATAGAAATGCCATCAACAAACAATACGGATTAAGTGTTTCAGGAGGAAGTGATCGCGCAGATTACTATTTCTCCCTGGGATATTATGATGAAGAAGGAACAACTATCGGTACAGGTTTTAAGCGTTATAACCTGACTTTGAAAAACAATTATAAACTAAGCGATAAGTTAAATGCAGGAATCTCTATTTTCGGAACACAAAGTGAACGTACATCTTTTGTAACGGACGCTGATGCTTCAATAAACCCTGTTAACTATTCAAGAAATGCCAATCCATATCTGAAGCCTTTCAATGCAGACGGAAGTTACAACTATGATAGAGATATGGATGGTTTTGAAGACCGTTATATTCCTTTCAACTTCCTCGAAGAAAGAGAAAATACCAACTATTCACTGAAAAATAACTCTTTGAAAGCAATTTTAGATTTAGAATACAAAGCTTCAAAAAGTTTAAGATTTACTTCTCAGTTGGGACTTCAGTATGATGCTAATAAAACAGAGAAATTTGCAGCAGAGAATACTTACTTCACCAGAAAAATGAGAGAAAATACCCGTTATTACAAAGACGGTAAATACAATTACTTTCTGCCGGCTGGTGCGGTAAAACAAAATTGGGATAATGATTTCTTCCAGTACAACTGGAAATTACAGGCGGCGTACAGCACAAAGATCAATAAGCATGAGATTGATCTGATGGCAGGAACAGAAATCCGTAAAACAGAAGATAACACAACCATCACGAGGGCTTTCGGATACGATCCTGCGACAAGAAGAGCCACAGCAATTGTTTTCCCGAATTCAAGTTTTGCAGCTGATAAAAGATATGAAACCTACCGTGAAGCAGCTCCTATCGAGAATGCCTATGCATCTATGTTTGCTACAGCTTCTTATACGTATGATCAGAAATATACATTCTTTGGAAGTGTGAGATATGACGGTACTAACCTCTTTGGAGTTAACAAAAAGTATAAATACCTTCCGATATGGGCCGTTTCAGGATCATGGCTGGTAACGAAGGAAGACTTTATGAAAAATATATCTGCTGTATCCAACCTTAGATTGAGAGCATCTTACGGTCTTCAGGGAAATATCGACAGAAACACCTCACCATTCTTTATCGGTGAATATAATGATGCCACCATTCTTCCGGGAGGAAAAGAATCCATTATCAATGTTCTCAGCCCTCCTAACGATAAACTGAGATGGGAAAAAACAACCAATACCAACTTAGGTCTTGATTTGGGATTGTTCAATAATCGTGTAAGCCTTACCGCTGATGTCTACAGCAGAAAAGGTACGGATATGATCAGTATGAAAGAAACTCCTTTGGAAACAGGATTCGAATATACGATGATGAACTGGGGAAGCCTTACCAACAAAGGTTTTGAACTGGCGATATCTACCAGAAACATCAATCATGATAATTTCAAATGGACGACTACCATTAACTTTGCACATAACAAGAGCAGAGTATTGAGTGAGCAGCCGCGTGATAATGCATTGCTTCCATCAAGAGAAGGACTTCCGGTAAATGCTGTTTTTGCTTTGAAAACAGCAGGAATGGATGAACAGGGAAACCCATTATTCTGGAAAGGAGATCAGAAGGTTTCAGCAGCAGAATTCTTTAAGTTATATGATGTGTATGCAGATTTCCTGCCAGGGCAGCTTGTTGATACCAAACTTTCAAATGCTGAGCTGAGAAGCCTGTTTACTTATGTAGGAGACAGAGATCCGAAATTTACCGGAGGGATTATCAACACCTTTAAAGTAAGTAATTTTGACCTTACCATCTCTGCAACATTCAACCTGAAGCAGACAGTAATGAGAACTCCTTCTTACCGAGGTATGGAGTTAGACAGAGGAAGAAACTACACCAGAGATATTTATGAAGCTGGAAGTTCGCTTCCGGGAATTACAAGTCCTGATATGGAAGCTAACCCGGACGGATGGATGGCCAATAAATGGTTTACAGGAAACCGTTCCAATGCCTACAGCTTACTGGATGTATGGGCAAAAGAAATCAGCTATATCAGAATCAGCAGCATCCGTTTAGGGTACACACTTCCTAAAGAATTTACAAATCCTATGGGGATTTCGAGCCTGAGACTGAGCGTTGAAGGACGTAACCTGTTTGTATTCAGCAACGGATACAAAGGATATTTCGATCCGGAAACGTATGGTAATATTTATGCACAGCCTATCACCAAGTCGGTGACCGTAGGATTTAATGTTTCTTTTTAAAACTTGAGAAAAATGAGAAAAATTACAGCAATCATAGCTTTTGCAGCAATCAGCTTTATCAATATCGGATGCGACAGGTTTTTAGATATTCAGCCGGAAGGAAAAGTGATTCCTACGACTACTGAAGACTATAGAAAAGTCCTTACATCTGCGTATTCAAAATATCCTGTTCACAAATCACTGGTAGCCCTTCGTACCGATGAGGTGAATATCGATGATAATTCAACAGATTTTATTTCCTATCGTGAAATTGCGATGTGGAAAGACGCTAATAATGATCAGGCATCTACGGAATTTCCATGGGTAAGCTTTTATTCCGTGAACTTTTATCTGAATCAGATTATCAATGAAGGAAGCAAAACCATGCAGGATTCTCCTGAAAAGAATCAGATTTTAGCAGAGGCGTATGCTCTTCGTGCTTACCTGTATTTTGATATGGTGAATTTATATGGTAAACCGTACAATAGCGCTACAGCTTCTACTGACAGAGGAGTCCCGATCAGTCTTGAAATCGATCTTGAACAGGTATTGAAGCCATCATCAGTACAGGAGGTGTACAATCAGGTTCATGCAGATCTTAAAAAAGCTGAGGATTTGATGGTTGAGCAGAAGCAGCCGCTGGGAGTTAATTACAGGTTCTCAAAAACAGCATTGCTGGCTTTTGAAGCAAGAGCAGCGCTATATGAAGGAGACTGGAACAAGGCTTTAAACTATGCAGATCAGGTATTGGCAGTAAAAGGAGATCTGAGCAATTTAAATACGCTAAACACACCACCTAACCATTATGCTTCCCCGGAGTCAATCATGGCTTTGGATAATACATGGGATAATTCAATCAAAAATTTATCTTTTGCATCTCCGGAACTGATTTCTTCATACAATTCTACGGCAGATAAAAGGTTTGGCATGTATTTTGAAAAAAATGGTAGTAAGTATAAAGTCACTAAAGGAGGAAGTTTAGAATTCAAAGTGTCTTTCAGAACAGCGGAGCAGTACTTTATCAAGTCTGAAGCATTATTAAAGCTGAATAAACTGGCTGAAGCTAAAGAAACATTACTGAAAGTATTAAAAAACAGATATACGCCGGAAGGATATACTTCAGTACAAAATGCAGTAAACACAATGGATTCTGCTGCGTTTATGACATTTATTCTGGATGAGAGATTCAGAGAATTTGCTTTGGAAGGACAAAGATGGTTCGACTTAAGAAGAGCAAATCAGAAAAAGATAAGCCACACCATTAGTGGCAACGAGTATATTCTTCAGCAGAATGATCCGCGATATACCATTGAATATCCAATGAGTGCGAAGAAGAATAACCCTAATTTATAGAACTTCATATCAAATTCAATACAGAGGAAACCGCTTGAACTTAATTGTTTCAGCGGTTTTTTTGTACTTTTGCATCGTTATGAAAATTGCCATTATAGAAGATGAACTGCTGGCTGTGAATTATCTGAAAAATCTTTTGGATACACAGAGCATAGTCCCTGTTACAGAGACTGTTATTCTTCGTTCCAAAAAACAGGCAATCGATTTCTTTGAAAAAGATTCGGCAGATCTTATTTTTATGGATATTCATCTTGGGGATGGAATGAGTCTGGAAATTTTCGAACAGATAGAGCTTTTTACCCCTATTATTTTCATTACTGCATTTGATGAATATGCCATGAGGGTTTTCAGACATTTTACCATTGATTATCTTCTGAAGCCTTTTGAAGAAGAGGATCTGCATAAAGCTTTGCAAAAGTTTATCTCCATAAGAAATAATTTTGATCCTGAACCGGTTCTTAAATCTATTTCATCACTGCGGCAGGCAGGCGATGAGGTGATGAAACGTTTCATGGTAAGAGAAGGAAATAAACTCAAATCAATAGACGAGCATAACACTGCCTATTTTTTTGCCTCCGGAAAGTACCTTTTCCTGACTACTAAAGACCATCAGACCTATATTTATGATGATACCATTAAAGATATTATTCAGAAGCTGAACCCTGAAATTTTCTTTAAGATCAACAGGAAATTTATCATTAATAAAGACGCGGTTTCCGAAATTATCAAGCATTCCAGCCAGAAAGTAGAGCTTAGACTTTCACCGGAACCGGAAGTGAATGCTGAAGTTTTTATCAGTAAATTGCAGATTACTGAATGCTTGAACTGGCTGCATAGTTGATTTACTTATTTACTACATCATCGTACTTCTAGTCGTGCTAAGAAGGTTTAAGATTATGATCAGGCTTAAAAAAATCATTGAAATTGATCCCACATTGGTTTAGGAAAATAAGGTAACAAAAAAACCTCTAAAATAAATTAGAGGTCTTAAAGTGGTTTCTCCAGGAATCGAACCAGGGACACATGGATTTTCAATCCATTGCTCTACCAACTGAGCTAAGAAACCATTATGTTTTCGTTTATTACTTCGTTGTTTTAAAGTGTTGCAAAAGTATAACATTTTATAATACCACGCAAGTATTTTGTTTTATTTTTTCAAATAAATATCCTGCTAAAGCTGGTTTCAGTATTCAATGTACTGTTCATCAGTATTTTGGTACTTTAATTTTTTCTGTTTTTTTTTAACGTTATTTTCAAAGCGTTTTATTAAAAGATTTTTTGCCCTGGTATTTAAGATTTTTCTTACAGTTGCTTTTGGAATATAGTTTTGTTTCTTTAAACAGTCAATACAATCATCCGATTTTCAGTGATAAAAAGCAGCAAACACCTGATTTATAAGAGATAATTTACCTAACGGGTGTTAGTCGTATTATTACTACACTTTTCGAAATTTAATAATAAATGTAATTTGCTTTTTGTAAATACATCTATATTTGGTGATATAGAAAGCAAACAATCACAATATATTAACCATTAAAATTTACAATCATGGCAGAAAGAAATTCAAGAGGAATTTTAAAATTCAACAACGGTGAAGGGCAAAAACTGTTAAAGCTTAACTACAGTGTATCAAGATCTACGGACGTTTCAGGGCGTGTGGCATCAGATCCTTCCAATGCTCTTATCAAAATCACAGTAGAAGCTACTGAAAAATCAGACATCCTGGAAAGTTTACTGAACGGAAAATATAAGCCTACAGTAGGAGAGATTACTTTCAACAAATCTCACGAAGAAGGAACATTAACAACATTGAAGTGGAACAACGGTTATGTAATCCAGCATGAAGTAGATTTCGATGCTGTGGATGACAACAGTATGTATATCAGTTTTGTGGTAAGTGCAGAACAGATAGACCTGGGGAATTCATCATACTTCGGAGCATGGCCTTCTTAAGCACATTCAGAATTTAAATATCAGGCAGAATAGTACACCCATTCCAAGGGATGCTGTTCTGCCTTTTTTAACCTTATAGAACGACTGTTTATTTCGAATAAAGTTCTGAAAAAACCTAATCACTATGAATAAAAATATCTCGAATTCAGATAAGATTTCTGAGAATCATATTCCCGGAATCAACCGTGTGGTGAAACTGGATATTGTGATTGAAGGCAAAATTATCAAACACTTCAAACATTTCCGTCTGCAGCAAAGTGCCAGAAGACACCACAATTTTGAGCTGATCTTAGCTCATGATTCTCTCGGGGAAGCTCAAAACCATACCCTGGAACAGGCACGCCAGTTTTTGGGAAAACGAATCACCATTGTTTTCAAATACAAAGATTACGAAAGTGAAAGCCCGGAAAGAACCTTTGTAGGAGTTATCACCAAAGCTGCATTCAGCCAGGAAAAAATGAGCCTTGGAAATATTGTGCTGAGAGGCCAGAGTCCTACCATATTGATGGATGCAGCTCCCCATACTCAAAGTTTTGGAGGTGATCAGGCTGTGAATACAGGAATTATTGCCAACAAAATACTTAAAGAAGCCCTGGGATCAGAGAAATTTGATTTCAGAGTAGATACACAGAATAAAAGCTATATCAATTATAGCTCACAATATAACGAAACCCATTATAACTATCTTGCAAGAACAGCCGAAGCCTACGGAGAGCAGTTCTACTACGATGGCGAGGTGCTTCATTTCGGAAAACTTCCCCCTTCAGAAAAACCGATCCGGCTTGTATATGGAAGCAACGCAACAGATGTGCAGGTAGAACTCAATGCGGTGCACACCAATCCTGAGTTTTTCGGCTATAACAGCAGCAGCCATACCAAAATGGAAGGCTCTGAAAATAATATCAGACATTTGGGTGAAATACCCTCCAAAGCATATGAACTGAACAATAATATCTTTAAAACCCGTTCACTTTCTCCGGCTCCCATTAATGCCAATATGTTTGTGGATGTAAGCGATTCTCAGAAAAGTGCTGCAGGCAGTGCTGCTGTAGAAGTATTTACGGTTTCAGGAAATACAACCGTTCCGTTTTTATATCCGGGATGCCTTGCAGATATGGAAATGCGGAAACCGGATACCAGCCAGACTTCCTATTTTACAAAACTTACAATTACCGAAGTCTCACACGAAGTCAATGCCAGAGGATATTATACAGGAAGTTTTGAAGCTATTGCTGAAGGCACGGGATTTATGCCAAAACCGGATTTTATACAGCCTAAAGCTGAGCCGCAGGTGGCTACGGTTATTTCCAATACCGATCCGCTTAATCAGGGAAGAATACAGGTGAGATTCGACTGGCAGCAACATCCTGATACCACTCATTTTATCAGAATGATGAGCCCTGATGCAGGAGGTACAGATATGATCACTCAAAACAGAGGTTTTGTAGCTGTGCCCGAAGTAGGAGATCAGGTAATGGTAGGTTTTGAATACCATCATCCTGATTTTCCGTTTGCGATGGGAGGAATGTTCCACGGACAGGTTGCATTGGGAGGAAGCATTAATAACCATCTTAAATCTATTCAGACAAGAAGTGGAAATAAAGTGATTTTTAACGATCAGGAAGGAAGTATTTTTATTGAAGATCCAAGTGGTAATACTTATCTCATGGATGGAAAAGGAAATATTGTTGTCAATGCTCCCAAAAATATCACCTTCACTGCCGGAGAAAATGTACAGATCAATGCAGGTAAAAATATCATTGCTTCTGCCCAGAGAAATGTCAATATTATGGCTGGGGAAGATATTACAGAAACAGCCAATGACGACTACAACCTGACAGCAAGTAATATCATTGAAACAGCAGAAGCAGGCAGAAAATCTACAGCGAAAAATATTACAGAAAATATGGAATCCGGCTCTTACATCAGTACAAAAGATGCCATTAATGTAGAGAGTGCCAGGGAAGTGCTTATCAATAGCGGTAAACAGGTAAAAATGCAGTAATATGGCAGGCGAAGGCGGAAATATTATAAGAAATGTCTTTGGGAAATCCTATAAGGAAGCAGAACATATCATGAAAGATGCTTCCAAGGGAACTCTGGATTTTAAATCTCCTCAGGAGAACACCTTTTATGGGAAAAAAGGAGGGAAGAAATTTGATGAATACCAGGGGAAAGGCGAAACTCAGTCATTACTTGTGAAGGCAGTGAAATGTTATGAAGATATAGAATGTACAAAAGAAGTTAAGATTATAAAAAAGGGAGTTAAGTTTTATTTTAAAGCAACACAGTATAGCAGAACTCCTTCGAAATCAGAATTAAAAGCTCTTAAGTGGGCGATACAGTATGATGATACCCCTTTAGCAAATGCTTCTCAGGTAACAGGTGAAGAGAAGATATCTTATATTGTTCCTAAGGATCGGAAAATATCTAAATTAAGAGTGTATGCATTTTTTAAATTTCCTGAGCAAAACGTAAGAGCAGAAGTTTCATTTAAAGTTCTGGAGCCAATCATTATTTATATTTGTGGATACTGGAATAAAAAAATGCCATATGCAGGCAGTGAATGGGGAGAACAATATTGGGGTATTGGGCTTAAAAGCAGTGCTAAGAAGTATTTTAAATCCACAAAAGAATATTTCATAAATGGTGCCGGTACAAAGTTTTCATCAGGAGGAGATAGATATAAACAAGGTAAAGAGTTTGCAGAAGCCAGACTTAAAAATCAGGCATCAAAATTTTATCAGGAAATATTTAAGGAAGAGCGTCGCATAATGGTGGTTTCCCATAGTATGGGAGGAGCTTTCGCAGAAGGAGTTTTAAGCGTGTTAAAAAATCAAAAACTCAATATTGAAAAAGTTATTCATTTATCTCCGGCAGACACATCAGGTTTTGGTGTTACATTTCCACAAATAACTTACCAGATAGATATTGATTGGGATCCTGTGCTTATGTATAAAAATGCAAATGATTCCTCTATAATAAGAGGTGTGAAATTCAGCGGTATATCAAAGAATCCGAAAGGGGATAAATTCGGACATATGTATACAAAAGATGAAGCTTTTGTGTGGGGATGGTTTGAAGATCTTGAGCTTATAGAGTTCCAATTTGTAAATCAGGAAAATAAAACCTACTCAACACCTGGTAGCGGAATGGGATATGGAGGAACGTCTACAACTGTATTACAAAAGAATTTTAATGCTTTAAAAGTAAAAAGTCCAACGCCTTTTTCAAGAGTATATAAAAATTCTAAATTTTACTTTTATGATGAAAAAACAAAAAAATATTATACAGAAAATTAATGAAGAAATATTTAATAATAGGAATTATTGCAATACTGTGTCTTATCATTTATAGATATGGTTTTCTCATTGTATTTTGGCTTACAACACCTAAGGAAGGCACTTTAAGTTCATCCGAAAAAATGCTTTTAGAAAAAATAAAAACAGAAAATCATGCAAAAGAGGTATTAAGAGAACCTAAATATAATGTTGATCAACCTAAGGATACAACAGTTTATAAAATCATTGTCAATAAAATACCCTGTACATCTGATACATTAATGTTAAAAAATAATGCTTCTTCAATAAAAAAGAGGTTGGATGACATTAGTTTACATCAGAATTATTATAAATACCAGATATTTTATGAATGTACTGATGGTAAAGAATATGTTTACTCTTTTATGAGAAAGTAACAGGTTGAGTGGTTAAATAATATCCGAACAGATGTGGCTAAAATAAAATTATTAACCTGTAAGCATAAATAGCGCAGTGTATTTTTTCTAAATAATAATCCCATATGGTAGAAACAAGAGTAAAACCTTTTCAGAAATATACTTCAGAAACCCACCAATATCAGGTGGAAAATGCTCTTGAGATACAGTTTGGAGAAGCAAAAGGATTCTATTCATCTTTTAAAATTACCCTTCAGGAAAAGGTAAATGAGCATCATACAAAAAACTGGGAGATAGAGAAAATGGAAGATTCTCCTTTCCCATCAGAAAATAAATTTATGGAAATCCTACATGTGCTGGAGCAGAGTTCCTATCCTGTGGAAATAAAAGTGGATGAAAAGGGTAGTTTTCTTGGCGCTGCAGATCATCAGAAAAATATTGAAGACTGGAAATTCAAAACAGCCGGACTTCAGGAAAAATACCAGAATGCAGATGTTTTCAGAAACCAATATCTGACCACATTTGAAGATGAAGCCGTCTTTTATAAAAATAAACTGAAAGAGCCCTTTTGGAACCTGTTGCTGTTCGCTCCTTATTATGTTGATAATGGAGAAAGAAATGATGAATCCATTGTTTGGAATATCAAAGGAATCGGGGATGTAGAATGTACCGGAATTATCATTGCCAAACAGAGAGAATATGGATTTGAAGCCTTTTTTACCTCTGAAATCAAAGTTCCGGTTCATATAAAAGAAGAATTGGACAAAAAATACCTGTATCAGACGGGATCGTATCAGGTAAAATTAAATATACAAATGGAATATAATTCCCGAAAAAAACAGTATTCCAAAAAGAGCGCTGACTTTATATTGTCAGATGGAGAAAAAACAGTATACCGGGAAACGATCACAATGACTTAATCTTTATGAACAAATGACATGGCGGATAAAGGATACATCATTATAGAAGGAGCCACTGCGTACTGCAGCAGCTCTGTAACCAACAACTCCAATGGTACGGCCGTTCCGATGGAAGTGAAAAGCCAGAAAAAAAAACTGGGCAAAAACAAATATTTTGCACAAAATAAACCTGTAGCGACTTATCTTGATGATAAAGCAGATAGTTTCGGAGGCGGAAACGGATTCGGGAACTGCAAAGGTTCAGACGGGAAAACCTATCCTTGTAAAGGCAAATGCAATATCAAATATAAAGACTACTACGAAAACGTAGAATTCAATAAGAGTATGAAAATCCTGTTGGATGCTTCTACAGGGAACTGTCCGGGATATGGTGTTCCCGGAACAATTGCTTTTGCAACCACCGGGCAGGCCAATAATGTTTCACAGATAGATGTCAAAGAAGCTGATGAGTTTTCAGTAGCCAATACATCGCCACAATGGCCGTCATCCTCTGCTTCTCAGGCAAGCATAGCAGTTTCATCCATTTCAATGGTAAGACCGATACCGACTGATAAATTGAGTGGTACTTATTACTATATCAAAGGAATGAATGGCCCGCTTCTTCCTGTTATGAACCCTTTTGGTGGTGATAACCTGGACTTAAAAGCCCAGTTCAAAGGTGATGAGAAAAAAATCATCTGGGCGTTGTTCAAAGGGGAAGGAACAAAAGATAAAATAAAAACATTTATTGGATTGGGAAGCAGTTTCAGCCAATCCATGAGTAAAATATTCGATGGACTTACAGAAGGAAAGTACCGGCTGGAAGCTTATGGTAAAAAAGCAGGCGATGCCAAATGCTCTCTCAATGTGGAAGTTATACAGGATTTTGTTAAGAAAATTGTTAGTCCAGGTTCTTCAACGTTGATTAATATTCCTTTACCTCTATCCATTGAACGTAAACTCAACAGTACAACAGATCAGGCAAAAATACTGAACAGAGGATTCTTTATGCCTGTAAATACCGTTCACTGGACCGTAAAGCAGGGAACAGCTGTTCTGTATAACAGTTCTTCCGGAGCTTCTTCATCACACCTTGTTTCTGTAACGGGTGCTGGCGATCGTGTCATTCTTACCTTTAAAAATGCCGGTAAATATACGGTAGAAGCATTTACAGATCCCACAGATCCCAAACCGCAATCTGTGGAGATTAAGATTGAAAACAGTCTGGGTGTCATGGGAGTAAAAGGAGAACCGGGTCTGGTGAGATTCAGTGATATCATTAAAGTGCAGGCTTCGAAGTTTAATGTCAATTATATGCCTTCGGGTACTTCTGTATATTGGTACCTAAAAAAAGATGGGTTAGGAAGAGTGGCATTATTTGAAAACTCTCCTTCATTCAGAACAGGCACCATCAATAAAAAGGTAGCTGAACTTCTGTATAATGATGCAAAACTGGCCAGCAATCAATATTTCGGGAAATATATACTCGAAGCTTATGCTAATCCTTTGGGAGCAGGAAAGCAGCCTGGTTTTTCCGGATCAGACTGTTTTAATTTTGAGGTGATTCAAAATGTCATAGATAAATTTACCCTTCCGGCAGCTAATATTCCGAAAGGAACAAAAATAAAATATACGGCAACGGCAAGAATTGCTGCGCTGGCTGGCAATGAAGCCATAAAAATAGAAGTTCCTGATACAGTGACCAATAACGGAGACGGGACCATTACATTCAATGATCTCGGCGAATACACTATTTCTGCCTATTTAACAGGAGATTATACCGATGGAAAGAAAATAGAAGCGAAAGTAAAGGTTTCTGAACCTGCTGTAAAAAGAGCGCTGTGGGCTTATGGAACCGGTGTGAAACGTACCGAAACAGGATTCGGAGAGGAAACCTATGGATTTATTGAAATTGACGGACTGCAGAATCAGACGTTAAAAGTAAAAATCTGGGTAAAAGGCGAAGGTGATGATTTCTATAAAGAGAAAGATAAATACATGCTGGAAGAGAAAACAGTTACTCTTAATAACGAAGGCAAAGCTTCATTCCTTATCATCACGAATGATGATTACAAGAAAAAATTGCTGGCTGCTATCCCTAAAACGACAGAAAATCCGAACCCGTCTTACCGTCTGGTATTCACGGTAGAGCTTCAGGCAGCTTCATCTGCGGATATTGTACTTCCGGGAAATATTACCATTCAGGGAACGAAACCTGTGGTGGTAGACAGCACCACAACTTATCTTGAAGTTTTGGATTCCAATGAAGAACTGACCATCACTTCGGAACAGAAAATTGTATCGATTATGTTCTCTACCGAAGATGGTAAAGATATTCAGCGGATGCAGACTTTCTATGGCAAAACCCATAAGCTTTGGGTTCATACCGTCAATATGACGGAAGAAACTCTGAAGATTGATGTGCTGAAGGAGATTCCCAAAGAAGGATTAAACGAAAAAGATCATATCACCTATACCCACGAAAGCAAACAAAGTTATAACGAGGAAAAAACAGGAAAAGACGGCCTGCTTGAAGTGGTCTTCACCGCAAAAGAAGAATGGAAAAATCCACCGAAAAACTTTGACTATTACATAGCGCAGGTTTCCCGCCAGGTTCAGGATCCCGCAGATCCCAAAAAGAAAGTCTGGAAAATAGAAAAAAGCCAGTTTACGATCAACAGTACACTTCCAGCGGATCTGGTTAGAACAGAGGATATGGAAAAACTGGGGATTAAAGCGTATAAAAAAGACGGAACCCCCTTTACAAAAGAAGAAATGCTGGAACTAAGAAAGCAGTTTATCTTCTACGAAAGTGGCTGTCTTAAAGTATCTCAGAAAGAGACCCCCGAAGCTATTGATAATGATGTGATGCCTGTGGTGGTGGAAATGGCGGAGGTGAAGAGGGAAGGGGGAGGATGTCCCAGATGTAATGCTCCCGTAACTGCTGATCAGCTAAAGGAAATTTTTCCAACTGCTGACCCTAATATCCTGACACTGGTTGCGGCTGCCTATACAAAATATATGAAGGAAATAGGAATGAATACTTGTTGGAATAAAGCACATTTATTTGCACAAGCCAGAGTAGAAACTGGAAAGACCCTTCATTTAAAAGAAGGAGAAAATTTTAATTGGTTTTGGGAAAAATTACCTGGAACATTTGCGGCATTCAGGACTCAGGAAGGAAGAGATAATGCAAAGCTTTGGGGGCGAGCCGTAGATAAACCAAACCAGCCAGGTGTAACTCTAGAAAATCAAAAAAATATTGCCAATTGGGCTTATTCTCCTACAAGTGATAAGGGCAAAGAATTAGGAAACACCCAAGCAGAGGATGGTTGGAATTTTAGAGGGAAAGGACTTATACAGCTTACAGGAAGAAAAGCATACGAGTATGCAAATACATATACTAAAAAGGAAGGTGCTGATATTATAGCAGACCCAGATTTAGTTTTAACAAATATTTCTGCTGCGGTAATATCTTCTATGGCCTTTTTCAAATGGAAAGGAATTAATACAATCGTCAATGGCTCTAAAGATACCTTACCTGTAAGTAAAAAAGTAGGTAAAATGGTCGCTACAAAAGATGAAAATGGAAAAGATTCTGACAATTACGCAGAAAAACAAAAAGCATTCGATGATCATACCTCGAAAACTTTCAAAACATCTGAATGTGAGTGGGGGAAAGCAACAGATTTGAATTTGGCTGGAAGAAGTCCATGGATGGAAATTGCTGTAGCAGAAGCGAAATTATATGGAGGAAAAGATGAAAGTAGTATAGATAGTAGAATAAAAACCTATCATAAAGATGGAGGAGGAACAGATGCTGGAAGTGGTACGGCATGGTGTGCTTCATTTGTCTGTTGGTGTATAGAACAGAAGGATTTGCCAAGTCCACATTCTGCTGGATCAAGAATGTTTCTTAGTAGTACAAAAGCAGAAAAATGTGAGGTTTTTTTTGGTGCCGTAGCTATATTTTCTGACTGTGATTCTACAGGAACAAAAATAGAAACTTCCGGTCATGCTACATTTATTTTTGGAAAGTTACCTGGAACTGAAATTTATGCTTGTCTTGGAGGAAATCAATCTGATAAACTTAAAATGTCAAGTTATAATTGCAGTGGTAATGTTTTCGTATCTTGGAAAGAGAAAAATGGTACAGAACATTATAAAATATTCCGAGGATTTTATAAGCCTAAAGGTTATGTTATTAAAGATATTGATAAGTTAGGAAATAATGATAATTATTCATCTGCGGATGAAGCAAGTAAGAAAGCATTAAAATTAGATATTAAATCGGATGAAAATGGAGAAAGTTCAAGATAAATTAGGGATTGCGAAGCTTTTAATTGCTTCTTGTTTTTTTTGTCTTATTCAGTGCCAGGAAAAAAAGCAAGAACTTACATATAAAAATGTAAAAAATAATACTATGCAAAAAATAGAAATAAGTAGCATTCTTGAAGGACAGCTAAAAAAAGGTGCAGCCGAGGAATATGGAAGTTTTAGTGATTATTCGGAAAAAGACCTTATTGCGTTAATTGAATTGGAAGACTCTATTCTTCATTCTAATGGTTATAAGAATATTACAAATGATCAATTTGCAGCTAAAATAGAACAAATATTTGGTAGAAGAATTGATTTTACTAGTTCTAGTAATTTTCTTAAAATAGATACTTATAATAAATGTGATAAGGAGCTATCTTTTGTTCCTCTATCTGCAGAGTACCAAAATATTTATGTATCAAAAAATAATAAATTAATATCATATTTTTATCCACTTCCATTACTGATTGATTATCAAAAAAACTATCCTGACTTAAAAAAAATAGAAGATATTCCTATTGAAGTAGAAACAAATGAAGGCCGATTGAAAGTAACTCAATGGAAAGATATACCTAATTTAAAAGAGCAACAAAAGAAGAATAACCAGATTTTGGTAGCTCGTAATATGTATTTATTTAATGATAATAAAGCATATATAACGTGGCTTGTTACACAAGATCCTTCTTTTGTTAAAACTCTTGTAAAGCAATTTGGTTTCACTAAAGAACCAAAGTTCAATGATCTTGTGATGAGCGAGTATCTGAATAACTATGAAACCTCTTCCGCTATTGGTGATATTATTTTTGTTAAAAACTGTAAGGGAGAATTAGAAATAAGGGTAGAACTTTTAAATTATATAAAAGAACATACGAAATCAGATGAAAATAGACTACTTAATGCTTTAGAAAATTTTGGATATGCTTTGAAAGATAATAATAGTTTTACAACAGACGAAAAATATAAGATACTTGCTTACATAGGTAATACAGTTGACCCATTTTATTTGAATTTTGCAGGTGTTAATTCCGGAAGGGCTGTTTGGAATGCCGAAAGTGTGCTCTATAATAGTATAGTAAAAGATAGAAACATCATCTCAGTATTTCAGAAAAACAATTATTATGGACTACATGATTTGAAAGATAGCCTAATAAGGGTGCAAGGAATTATGGAACACTCTTCTGAATAAGTGAAAAAATCAACATAGCTCGATCCAATTGTGTTTTTAACATAAAAGCACATATACAATAAATGATGAAAAATTTTAATATTTTAACGGCTATTCTATTATTCATTAGTTGTAATAATAAAGGGCAGGACAAGAAAGATGCCAATTTTATTACTGACACAAAATATCATTATGATGAAATTGTTGAGATAGTTTTAAAAAAACAATTAGAATACGGAAAACCTTCTTTTGATAATCCATACCAGTATTCCGATAAAGATTTGGAAGTAGCAACTCCAATATTGAATCAATTACTTTTAGATAATGGTTATAAAGTTCTCAGCAATGAAGAATTTAGTAATAAAATAAAACAGATTTTTAACCGGATTATTGATAAAAACTCAACCAGTAAATTTCTGTATATCAATTTAATTGATAAGTGTGACAAGGAGTTGAATTTTTTTCCAAATAACGCAGAGAATAATGGTGTATTTGTAGTTAAAAATCAGAACTTCATTACTGATCTTTATCCACTTCCCTTGATTATTGATTATCAAAAAACATATAGTGAAGCAGCTCAGGAAGAAAATTCGGCTTCAAAAAACTATAAAGATGCAAATGGAAATGAAGTTAAGAAATATTTATGGAAAGATATGCCCAATCTGAAGGAGCAGAGAAAGAAGAACATACAGACATTAGTTGCGCGTAACCTCTATTTGTTTAATGATAATAAGGCTCAATACAAATGGCTTACCCTTAATGATTCATATTTTATGGAGGCTTTAGTAAAAACTTTTGGCTACATTCAGGATATGGATTTATTGAAGTGGGTTATTGAAAGAACAAAGTTTGATAAAAAAGATCCGTCTGATTATGGGAATTTGTTTTGGGTAAAGCAATGTGATGAAACAGTAAAAATACATGCTAATACTTTTAAAATTTTACAAGAGATTTATACTCCAGATATAACAAACGATATGTCAAATGAGAATAGATTTTTACTTGATTATATCAAAGGATATATTGAATATTTTGCTGATTTTAATAACAAAGAAACGGGTGTTTCAAAGGAAGATAAAGTGAAAATACTAGCGAATATTGTTTATTTTGCTGAACAATATAAGTATGACAAAAGATTTGTTTCTGGATATGGAGATAACTCTAAGATGATGGGAAGGTTAAGATTCTTTTTAGATAAGGACGAGGTAAATATTTTACAGAAAAATAATTATTTCAACCTTCCAAAATTTAAAGAATGGTGGGATAATGCAGACTATGATGAATATTTTGTCGAAGAATGTGAATACAACGGAACATGTGGCCCGGATAACCGACCTATGAATGTTACAGAATGGCGAAAACAACATCCTAAAAAATAATATATCAAGCACAGTCAGAAATGGGTGTGCTTCTTTTTAATTGTGAAACACAAATTTACACGATGAAAATACTAAATGTTTTGATGGTACCTCTACTATTCGTTAGTGGTAATAATAACGGGCAAGAAAAAAAAGATATTCATTCTATTACTGGTACAAAATACAAGAGTGATAGTATCGTCGAAAATGTCTTAAAAAAACAACTTAAACAGGGATCAACCTACACTATTGATGATGCTGGTGCAGGATTACCAAAAATTCAATTTGAGGCTAAAGAATTGGAAGTAACAGCCATAGTAGCTCATGAATTATTAAATTCAAATGGGTATAATACTCTTGGTACTGAAGATTTTAATAAAAAAATCAAAAATATTTTTGGAAGAATCATTGATTCAGATTCTCAATCACATTTTTTATACGTAAACTATTTTGATAAATGTGACAGAAGTTTTGTAACTTATAGTAATAATAGTGTTGATTATGAAGGAGGATATATTGACAAAAAAAGAAAACTTTTCACCGACTTTTACTATTTACCTGAAATTATTGATTATCAAAAAGAATATCCAACATTAAGTGATATCGAATCTAGTAAAATTATTAGAAAATCAAGCTCACAAGTCGACGTTGAAATTCCACACTGGAAAGATGTGGTAAATCTAAAAGAGCAAAGAAAAGTAAATAATCAAAGAATTATTGCCAGAAATATGTATTTGTTCAATGATAACAAAGCATATATCATTTGGTTAGTGACTCATGATAAAAACTTTATAAAATTATTGGTTAAAAATTTAAGTTATGATAAAGAACCTAAATTTAATGAAATGCTTATTAATGAATATATTCAATCTAAAGATCAATATAAAATAGGTGAACTTATATTTGCCAAAAATTGTAATAAAGAATTAGAAATACGGGAAGGGATATTGCAGAGTTTGACTGATACTTATCAAAAGAGCTCTAATCCTAAAGATTTACATGGATTAATGGAGTTTGTTTCAAAATTATTAGAAACAGATGAATACAATAATTATTCAGAGAATGAAAAAATTAAAATGGTAGCTTATCTTGCAAATACTTATGATTTCCTGTTCAAAAAAAATCATAGGAATCAGGATGGCTGGGATCTTAGATGGAATATTTTAGGAGCATATTTTGAAGATGATTCAAGAAGTGAGATTAAATGGCCCAAGTTGAAAGAAGAAATGCAGAAAAATAATTATTATAATCTTCCAAATTTAAAAGAAGTAATTAGTTACGCAGAAGGATTTGATAGTGTAGGCGCTCCGGATTAAATTCATAATTAAATATGCTTGTTTTAATTTTTAAACACAAATTGGGATGCGAACTTCAAATATTTTTACAATTATTCTACTACTCATTGCTTGTAATAGTATGGGACAAAATAACAGCATGAATACTACAAACAAGCAATATACAAAATCACAAAATTTAATTGAAAATATTAAAAAACATATTAAACTACAAGAGAAAATTGAGTCTGATGAAGTTGAATATGATGATCCTTATAATTTGAATGTAGAAGATCTAAAATTAGCTTCTTCTATTATCTGTGATGATCTGATCAGTAATAGTTATATTGAACCAAAAGCTGAATCCTTTAACAATAAGATTGAAACTATTTTTTCAATCAGTCATAGCTCTAATAAATGCGTGAGTATTGATCAAAAGAATGGGTACATAACAGTATTTGGTAATCACCTTGATGGCAATCCTGTGACACTTGAACTGTAAAGTATCAATAGATCCGCTACAAAAATGACTTAAATTTATGGTGTAAAGTTGAAAATCTTTATCCATGAATAAACAACAACAGCAAATAAAAGCTCGTAAAGATTG
>NZ_SCNC01000028.1:0-63442 GCF_005503635.1 Chryseobacterium sp. 2VB | reverse complement strand
TGAGGACATTTCTAAAGCACAATATACTTCCTGAGTTATTTAGCCAAAACTGTTCTCTCACCCCTTTTGCTTTGTATGTAAATTTATTCTTTTGCAAACATAGGAGCCAAAACCTAATCCCATTTTTCATTCAGAATTTTAAAAGTTGGATTCACTAATTGTTTAAGTTTTTTTAACAATTCCATGGCCGGATTTTCCAGTAGAAATGCCTATTTTTGCACAACTATCGTTTTTACTGAAAAACTAAAGTATTCTGATTGACATGGCAGGTCTGAGGTCATTTTTCTTACTTTATATCATACTGGTTTTTTCCCTTTTCAATTCGAATTGGGCGGAAAAGTCTTTGAGAAATATCCCTCATGTTCCTCCTGTAACCAATATTCATGTTCTGGATGTTTACGAGGAAGCAGATATGAATACGCATGCGCTGCCTGCTGCTTCAAAAATTGTAAAACATTCAGTTAAAAAAAATGATTCTGCCATTGCAGACTTTTCAGGAATATTAAAAGTTATTCCAAAAGTTTCCCTTCCTGAGATTGCGGTTTCCACAATTTGTGGCGTTAAATCCTTTCTCCATCTCCTCCAGCTGTATTAGGTTTAAGTTTCTGAATGCCAAATCATTTTAACGGAAATCTTATAACTTAAACATTTAAAAATGTATTTTAAAACTGTAATAATTTGCATTCTTGCAACATTATTCGCTGTGTCATGCAGTAAAGACAAGAAAAAAAACAATCAAAAAGATAAAGAAGTTCCCGTACTGGAAATCAAGGAAAAAGATACATTGGTGAGCAACCAGTTTGTGACCGATATCCAGGCTAAAAAAAATGTTGAAATGCGTTCCAGAATCGGAGGTATTATCCAGCATATCTATGTTAATGAGGGACAGTTTGTTCAGCAGGGACAGGCTTTATTCAAAATTAATGATGCTGAGCTGCAAATGGAACTTCTGAAAGCCAATGCAGCATTAAAACAGACTGAAGCAGACGTTCGTATTGCAGAAGTAGAGCTGAAGCAGATTCAGAGCCTTCATGCCAAGAAATTTGTAGCTAATAACGAGCTGGAAATGGTAAAGGCAAAACTATCTTCAGCAAAGGCAAAACATGCCTTTGCCGATGCAGAAAAAAGATCGGTTCTTCAGAAAATAAGCTTTACAAAAATTACAGCACCTTTTGATGGAGTGATTGATGTGATTCCTCATAAAGACGGAAGTTTAGTGGAAAACGGAACTTTATTAACCACACTTTCACAACTGAATGAGGTGTATGCATATTTCTCCATTCCTGAAAACCTATATTTTGAGCTTTTGGCCAATGATAAGATCGGAAACCATCAAAAGATTGAGCTGACGCTGCCTAACGGGGTGAATTACCAGTTCAACGGAGCTTTGAAAACAGCCGAAGGGGAAATCGACAGAACTACAGGTTCTATTCGATATAAAGTGCTTTTCCCGAATCCGGACCGTTTGATCAAACACGGTACTTCCGGGAAGCTTATCATTTCCGAACAGCAGGATAATGCGATCCTTATTCCACAGAAATCGACCTTCTCCATTCAGGATAAGACCTATGTTTTTGTTGTGGATAAACAGAATAAAGTGAAAATGACCAATATTAAGATCGGAACTACCCTGAGAGATTCTTATATGGTGGAAAGTGGTCTTAAAAAAGGAGATTTAATCATTTATGAAGGAACTCAGTCTTTAAAAGATGGAGATATCATCAAAATCAAAAAGAAGTATTAACCTTTCATAATCTTTAAATCAATCGACTATGGTAGAAATGTTTATAAGACGAAAGGTTCTTTCGTTGGTTATTTCCATATTATTTGTATTGCTGGGAATTATGGCATTGCTGAAAATGCCCATCACCCAGTTTCCCGACATTGTACCGCCTTCAGTAACCGTTACAGCAAAATATACAGGAGCGAATGCTGAAGTGTCTGCCAATGCGGTGGCTCTTCCTCTGGAGCGTGCCATCAACGGAGTTCCGGGGATGACGTATATGTCTACGGTAACCTCCAATGACGGTCTTACCCTTATTCAGGTGTTCTTTGAAGTAGGAACAGATCCTGATGTGGCAGCAGTAAACGTTCAGAACAGGGTAACCACTATTCTTGATGAACTTCCTGAAGAGGTAATCAGAGCCGGGGTAACTACTGAAAAAGAGGTGAACAGTATGCTGATGTACCTTAATATCACAAGTACAGATCCGAGCCAGGATGAACAGTTCATTTATAACTTTACGGATATCAACGTCCTTCAGGAATTGAAACGTATTGATGGAGTAGGACGTGCTGAAATTATGGGACAGAAAGAATATTCGATGAGAGTATGGCTGGATCCTCAGAAAATGGCAGCGTACAATATTTCTGCAGATGAGGTAATCACTTCCCTGCAAAAACAGAATATTTCCGCTGCACCTGGAAAAGTAGGGGAAACCTCTGGTAAAACCTCAAGCCAGCTTCAGTATGTTATAAAATACAAAGGAAAGTTTTTTGAGCCTAAACAATATGAAGAAGTTCCCATCAGATCTGATGTGGACGGAACCATTTTAAAGCTTAAAGATATTGCTAAAGTGGAGTTTGGAGCCATGAACTACGGAATGGTTTCCAAAACAGACGGAAGACCTTCTGCATCCATTATGATGAAGCAGCGCCCGGGTTCCAACGCATCTGAAGTGATTGAAAGTGTAAAGGCAAAAATGGAAGAATTAAAAGTCACTTCTTTTCCGCCGGGAATGGAATATAACATGGCTTATGATGTTTCCCGATTTCTTGATGCTTCCATCAGTGCAGTGTTAACAACCCTTATTGAAGCCTTTATTCTGGTAGGAATTGTAGTATTTATTTTCCTTCAGGACTGGCGTTCAACATTAATTCCTGTACTGGCTGTTCCGGTAGCATTGGTAGGAACTTTTGCATTTATGAATATGCTGGATTTTTCTGTCAACCTTTTAACCCTTTTTGCGTTGGTTCTGGCCATCGGAATTGTCGTCGATAATGCCATTGTCGTCGTTGAAGCCGTCCACGTGAAAATGGAAGAAGGAATGAATGCGATGGATGCCACCATCAGTGCTACCAAAGAAATTGCAGGAGCGGTAGTAGCGATTACGATCGTAATGTCTGCCGTATTTATTCCCGTGGCATTCCTGGATGGTCCTGTAGGAGTATTTTACCGTCAGTTTTCATTAACGCTGGCCATCAGTATCGTGATTTCTGGGGTGAATGCATTGACACTTACTCCGGCACTTTGTGCTATTATTTTAAAACCTCATGACCACAATAAGAAGAAAACGATCATCGACAGGGCTTTCCAGAGCTTCAATACCGGTTTTGAAAGACTGACGAATGGTTATGTAGGTATTTTATCAAAATTTGCCACAAGAACTACGGTAACTTTCGGGCTGTTATTTCTATTTGTAGGACTTACTTTTGTGACCAGTAAATTCCTGCCAACCGGATTTATCCCAATGGAAGACCAGGGAATGGTGTACGTAAGTGTTACCACTCCGCAGGGCGCAACGGTAGAAAGAACTGAAAAGGTGTTGGATGAAGTGACGGTTATTGCCAAGAAGATCAAAGGAGTAGAAAACGTGACCACACTTGCAGGGTACAGCATCGTAACTGAAATTGCAGGTTCTTCTTACGGAATGGCGATGATTAACCTTAAAGACTGGAAAGAAAGAAGTATTTCAGTAAATGATCTCATTGCAGAACTCTCTGATAAAACAAAAGGTATTGCAGATGCCCAGATAGAAATCTTTGCACCGCCAACCGTTCCCGGATTCGGCAATACCAGTGGTTTTGAATTACGTTTGCTGGACAGAACCGGAGGAACGATTGAAAATACAGATAAGATCACCAAGGATTTTGTTAAAAAACTCAATGAAGCGCCCGAACTGCAGAACAGTTTTACCAGCTTTGATGCTACTTTCCCGCAGTACATGATCAATGTGGATTATGATATGGCAGCAAAGAAAGGAGTTTCGGTAGACAATGCGATGTCTACGCTGCAGACGATGCTGGGATCTTACTATGCTACGAACTTTATCCGTTTCAGCCAGATGTATAAAGTGATGGTGCAGGCAAGTCCTGAGCACAGGGATACCCCTGAAAGTATTCTGAATTTATATTTAAAAAATGATAAAGGCGAAATGGTTCCCTTCTCCACCTTCATTACCATCGAAAGGGTATACGGTCCTGAAGTGCTTACAAGGTACAACATGTATATGTCGGCCATGATCAATGGAGAACCCGCAGACGGTTACAGCTCCGGGGATGCTATTGCTGCTGTGGAACGTGTAGCCAAAGAATCTTTACCAAGGGGATTCGATATTGAATGGTCAGGAATGACAAGAGAAGAAATCCTATCAGGAAACCAGACCGTTTATATCTTCGCGATCTGTCTTTTATTCGTGTACCTTTTATTAGCGGCACAGTATGAAAGTTTCCTTCTTCCAATGCCGGTATTATTAAGCCTTCCGACAGGAATTTTCGGTTCCTATATCGCATTGGTGGCTGCGGGGCTGGATAACAATATTTATGCACAGGTAGCATTGGTCATGCTGATTGGACTTCTGGCCAAAAATGCCATCCTGATCGTGGAATTTGCCGTGGCAAGAAATAAGCAGGGATTTGATATCATTCCTGCAGCTATTGAAGGGGCAAGGCAGCGTTTGAGACCGATTCTGATGACCTCTTTTGCATTCGTAGCAGGGCTTATTCCTTTGTGTATTGCATCAGGAGCCGGAGCCATCGGTAACCGTTCCATTGGTACGGCAGCAGCAGGAGGAATGCTGATTGGAACCATCTTCGGACTGGTGGTGATTCCGGGACTGTATATATTCTTTGCAAAACTTGAAAATAAGAAGAAAAATGAAAAGATTAAATCATAGAAATATATTGTACGGAATAGCATCACTGAGCCTTGTTTCGTGTGCTGTTCCCAAAGTAACGGAGCTGAAAAAAGCTCAGCAATTACCAGAAGAGATTATTAAAGCAGATCAAAATAAAAACCCTGATGAGTTCCGGCAGATCAATCTGAAAGCTTACTTTACGGATCCGCAGCTGCTTGAGCTTTTTGATAAAGTAGTTCAGGCAAATCCGGACTTCCAGATTGCCCGGCAAAGGGTGGAAATTGCCAACAGCTTCCTTCAGAGATCAAAGATGGATCTGCTGCCATCCCTTGAAGTGGGAGCAGAGGTTTCCGGTAATCATTATGGAAAATATACAATGGAAGGTGTGGGAAACTATGATACCAATCTTTCGCCTAATATTACGGAAGACCAGAAAATCAACAGGGATTTTACTCCTAATTACTGGCTGGGAGCAAGAAGCAGCTGGGAAATTGATGCCTGGGGAAAGCTGAAAAATAAGAAGATTGCTGCGCAGAAGAAATATCTCGCTTCAACGGAAGGATTAAGATTATTGCAGGTAGAGCTTTTCACCGATATTGCGAATCTCTATTATCAGCTGGTTGCTTTAGATAACCGTCTTGCGATTTATCAGAAAAACTATAAACTTCAGCAAAGAGCCTTTGAAATTGTTCTGGCCCAGCGTGAAGTGGGAAAAGCTACGGAATTGGCAGTTCAGCAGTTTAAAGCCCAGAATAACAACTGGCTGGCAGAGATTGAACACATCAAAGTGGAAATCGTTACAGTAGAGCAGGCGATCACAACATTAACGGGAAGCTATGGCGGAGAGGTGAAGCGCGGTAAAATACTGATGCCTACCAATATGGAAGTATTAAATAAAACCATTAATGTAGAAAATGTGATCCATTCCAGACCGGATGTAGCTGCCAATTATTATGTTTTAGAAGCTTCTCAGGCTGATGCAAAGGCTGCAAGAGCTGCTTTTTATCCCAAGATTGATCTGGGGGCCGGTTTCGGACTGAATTCTTTTTCCGTTGAAACCCTGTTTAAACCAAGTTCACTGGCCGGACAATTGTTGGGAGGATTAATGGTTCCTGTTTTCAATAAAGGGCAGCTGAAATATGAATTTAAGGTAGCGAGCAAAGAGCAGGAAATTGCCTTTTTAAACTATCAGAAAAGTATCACAACAGCTTTTAATGAACTGCAGTCGATTTTGAAACAGACCAAGATATATGAACGTGTTCTGAAACTGAAATCAGAAGAAGTAGGCTTTCTCGACCGTGGTGTTGAGGTTTCCAATGATCTGTACCTTACAGGATACGCCAACTATTTTGAACTGATCAATTCACAGAAGAGCAAATTAACTGCTGAACTGGATTTACTGCAGTTCCAGCATCAGAATACCAGAAATAACGTCCTGCTGTTTAAAGCACTAGGAGGGAAACTGGATTAATTTTTACTTTTTTTACGATGAAGGAAGCTGTCTTTTCAGGCAGCTTCTTTTACGGATTCCCGTAATGATCATTGAGATAATTCCGGCATATTGCGTTACAATCTAACTTTTTATAAGTTAACTTTTTTTATATGTCCCTAAAAAAAGAGACTGTCCTAACGGGCAGTCTCTTTGTGTATGGTTTAAAATGAATCTGTTGTCAGAACAAAATCACTTTTAGTACATATTATTTAACAAGCTGAATTTCAACAGCAGAAAATCCTTTAGGAGATTTCTCCTTTTCGAAAGATACTTTGTTTCCTTTTTTTACAGGTTCTGCACAGTTGTTATTGTGGAAGAAGATGTTTTCTTTGGAATTATCTTCCGTAATGAAACCATATCCTTTTTCGCTCAGGAAAGTAACAATTCCTGTTTTTCTTGGATCTTCTTCAATAATAGGTGCTGCACCCAACTGAATATCATCAAGATTTACTTCCTGTCTTTGTTCAGGGGGAGTAGATGTTAATCTTCCGAATTCATCCACGTACATGAATACATCCTCCATGTCCTTCCCTTTGTTGTTGTTCGTTTTACGTTCTTCGCGTCTTAGCGCCTTTTCTTTTTGCTTTTGAATTTTTTTCTTGAAATTTTCCTTTTTAGAAAAAGAATCTGCCATAAATTATTTTTAGTATTTAGTTTCTATAAATTAATTGGTTCAATCTGGTCTGCATCAGACCTATAAAGCCTGCCGATGTTTCCTGTCTTGGATATTTCCAATCATACAGAGCTTTAAAATTCCGACAAGTATTGTTCTTTAATAGAAGAATAAAAGTTAAAAAGATGGCTGCTCAAAAGGCAAAGACTGAATAAAAAATATTCGGGTCGTTACAGAAAACAAAGTAATGACTTGGTTTATTAATATGCAAATATACAACAATAAAATGAATAATCAGGTTTTAAATGATTGATTATCAGAAATGGTTTTAATTGATGCTTGTGTTCTGTATGAAGCGTTACATAAAATTGCAATAATAGTATAAAAAAATCCTCAGAAGTCTGAGGATTATAAAAAAATATATTAAAAATGAAGTGGTGGTGCGTGATACGGGAGGAAGGTATCAAATGTTATGCCTAAAATGGAGGTTGGTTTGGGAATTATATAGGAGTGTTTAACTGAAATGACGTGTTCCGAAGTGTATCTGGTTGGTAAATAGCATTCTATTAAAAACTATTGTTTACATAAAATAATAAACATTTTTTATTCGGTTTAAATGAATAAATAAAAATTCCCGAAAATTTCACCATGTTGAGGCCATTTTTATTATTGACCTTTGTTTTATTAACATTTAAATATAAAAACATGTCAACACAAAATGTACAGGGAAAAGTGGTTTTAATTGCCGGAGGAGGTAAAAACTTAGGAGGATTATTAAGCAGAGATTTTGCCTCAAAAGGAGCAAAGCTGGCTATCCACTACAACAGCGAAAGCTCAAGAGCTGAAAGTGAAAAAACATTGGCTGAGGTACAGGCATTAGGAGCAGAAGCATTCTTATTTCAGGGAGACCTTACCAAAGTAGACAATATCACGAAGTTTTTCGATGAAACTATTTCCCGTTTCGGAGGAGTGAATATTGCCATCAATACTGTTGGGATGGTATTGAAAAAGCCATTTTCTGAAACGACGGAAGCTGAATATGACACCATGTTCAATGTAAACTCGAAATCTGCGTATTTCTTTTTACAGGAAGCGGGTAAAAAACTAAACGATCACGGAAAAATCTGTACGATTGTTACTTCATTGCTGGCAGCGTACACCGGATTGTATTCCACGTATGCAGGAGCAAAAGCACCGGTAGAGCATTTTACAAGAGCGGCTTCGAAAGAATTTGGGGCAAGAGGTATCTCTGTAACGGCAGTAGCACCTGGTCCGATGGATACTCCTTTCTTCTACGGACAGGAAACTGACGATGCTGTCGCTTATCATAAGTCTGCATCCGCATTGGGAGGGCTTACCGATATTAAGGATATTGCTCCGCTGGTGGAATTCCTGGTAACAGAAGGCTGGTGGATTACGGGGCAGACCATATTTGCCAACGGCGGATATACAACAAGATAGTATTTGTAAATCCATTAAAAAAAAGAACTCACTGAAAACAACTTTCAGTGAGTTCTTTTATGGTAAAAGAATAAGGAAATTAAGTGGTTTTAACCTTTCCTTTCTCCAGTATACTTTTGATCATAAAGAATAATCCGAGAAGAACAAACGGAATACTCAGAAGCTGTCCCATATTTAAGCTCATTCCATGTTCGAATTCTACCTGATCCACCTTGATAAATTCAATCAGGATTCTCATAATAAAGATCAGCAGAATGCTTATTCCGAAATAAAACCCTTTTCCGATTTTAAAGATATTCTTCCTGTAGATAAAATAAACAGAGAGGAAAATGATAAAATAAGAGATGGCCTCGTAAAGCTGGGCCGGATGTCTCGGAAGATCATCAACCTGACGGAAGATAAAAGCCCATGGAACATCAGTAGGAATTCCTATAATTTCAGAATTCATGAGATTGGCCAGCCTGATGAAAGTACCACCCAGCGGAAGTACAATCGCTATGGCGTCCAGAACGGTCATGAATGGGATAGAATATTTTCTTGCATAAATGAGAAGCATAATCACCAGACCAATACCGCCGCCATGGCTGGCAAGACCTGCAAATCCGGTGAAATGATAAACCCCATCCGGTCCTTTTTGAATAGGTAAAAATATTTCAAGCGGATGTTGTGAATAATAATCAAAATCGTAAAAAAAGCAGTGCCCCAGTCTTGCACCCACCAGAATTCCGATCAGGGCGTAGGAGAATAAAGCCTCATGGGCTTGTGAACTAAGGCCTTCTTTTTTATAAATTCTTTTTAAAATATTAAGTGATAAAACAAGTCCCGTAAGAAATAATAATCCGTAATATTTTATGGGAAGTCCTAAGATATTGACGATTTCGGGATTAATATCCCAGTTGATATATAATAAATTCATTGCTGCAAAGATAAGAAAATAGGATTTTCTGAACAGAATGATGCTGTTTTGTAATGTTATGTTTTGATTTATAGTGTATTAATGCTGTATTGGGGAGCCTTCCCTATAAGAATGAATATAATTTAAAATGATTCTTGACGAAATATTGGGTAACTTTAGCCTGCCACCAAAAAGAAAATTTATGCATCATCAGCTGGAAAAACATTATGTAAACAGGGTAGGCTGGCTTAGGGCAGCTGTATTGGGAGCAAATGACGGATTGTTATCCACCACAAGTATTGTCATTGGAGTTGCGGCGGCAGAACCGGAACGTCATATCATTATCCTTGCTGCATTAGCAGGTATGATTGCCGGGGCAATGTCTATGGCTGCCGGTGAATATGTTTCTGTAAGTTCCCAGGAAGATACAGAAAGAGCAGATTTGCTACGCGAGAAGCGGGAACTTGAAGAGATGCCGGAAATAGAGCTTAGAGAACTGGCCAAAGTGTATGAAAAAAGAGGCTGTACCCAGGAAACGGCAATGCAGGTAGCTATTGAACTTACAGAACACGATGCGCTTGGAGCACATGCCCGTGACGAACTGGGAATTAATGAAATAACACAGGCCAAGCCATTGCTGGCAGCAATGGCTTCATTCGGTTCATTTGCTGTGGGAGCTTTACTGCCTTTTACCGTTTCTCTTTTGGCGCCACTCAAACAAATGGTGTATTTCCAATATGGTTTTTCAATCATCTTTTTAATGCTTTTGGGGGCAATTTCTGCCAGAGCCGGAGGTTCCAGCATTAAGATAGCGGTATTAAGAATCTGTTTCTGGGGAACCGTTGCGATGGGAATTACAGCATTGGTGGGGCATATTTTCGGAGTTAATGTGGCATAAATGTCAGATAAAATGATTTTTGTTGTGAGATTAATAAAAATCCGTATATTTGCCGAGCAAAAAAAGAAAATGAACTTATCTAACCTTAAAAAAGCAAAGAAACAGAACTTACGTCGAACGTCGTGAGTCATTTTCCTTTGGTTAGAAACTAAAATATATCAGGAGCTTGTCATCACGACAAGCTCTTTTTTTTTGGAAAATATTTAACAATTTATATCTATTATGAAAGTATTAAAATTTGGAGGAACTTCAGTAGGAAGTCCGGAGAGAATCGAACAGTTATTACCGATCATCAGATCTCAGGCAGCAGATAAACACCTTGTTGTTTTATCAGCTGTTTCCGGAACTACAAACGATTTGGTAAAATTATCGGAGCTGTATGAGAACAAAGATATTGAAGCCGCTTACCAACATATTGATGTACTGTACGACAAATACAAAAAATTTGTCAATGAGCTATTTAAAACTGAAGAAGGTATTTCAGAAGCATTACTATTCATTGACAAAATATTTGATCTGTTTTATCAGTTTAAAAATAAAAACTTTAACTCCAGTGCAGAGCGTGTTATTCTGGCTCAGGGAGAAATTATTTCAACAACGCTTTTCCATTTACATTTAAAAGAAATTGAAGTTCCGTCAGTATTATTGTCAGCGCTTGATTTCATGCTGATTGATGAAGATAAAGAACCGAATATCGATTACATCAGAGAACATGCAGAGCGTAAAATTGCAGAATTCCCGGAGGAAACCTTATTTATCACCCAGGGGTACATCTGCAGAAATGCTGAGGGTGAAATTGATAATTTACAAAGAGGAGGTTCAGATTATACCGCTTCATTACTAGGGGCAGCACTGCAGGTTGAAGAAATCCAGATCTGGACAGATATTGACGGATTCCATAATAATGATCCGAGATATGTTCAAAATACAAAATCTATTGCCAGACTTAGCTTTGACGAAGCTGCCGAATTATCCTATTTTGGAGCTAAAATTCTTCATCCGCAAAGTGTTTTTCCGGCAAGAAAATATAATGTTCCCGTAAGATTGCTGGATACGATGAATTTAAGTGCGTCCGGAACTTTGATCTCCGGGGAAGCTACCAATCAAAATCAGATTGTGGCTATAGCAGCAAAGGATAATATTACGGCAATCCGTATTCAGTCTTCCCGAATGTTGATGGCTTACGGATTTTTAAGAAAGGTTTTCGAAGTTTTCGAACGCTACAAAACTCCTATTGATATGATTACTACTTCTGAAGTAGCTGTTTCACTTACCATAGACCAAACCGATTATCTTTCTGAAATTGTGAAAGAACTGGAATCTTTCTCAGCCGTTGAGATTGATAACGAACAGTCTATCGTTTGTATCGTAGGTGATTTCAGAAAAAACAACAACGGATATGCTACGATTGTTTCCGAGGCGGTAAAACATATTCCGATCAGAATGATTTCTTACGGAGGAAGTGAAAATAATATTTCACTGCTTGTTTCATCTGCGTATAAGATAGAAGCCTTGAGATCCCTTCATAACAGATTGTTTTAAGAATTAAGTAAGTATGATTTAAATAATTGAAATAACCCAGACTACATCCCATGGTTATTTCATGTGAATGTTTTTAAGCAATGAATCCCAGGCTACAGGCTGGGATTTATTATGAAATGAAGTCACCATGACATGAAAGACATAAACCGTAACGGAGAATAAGATTGGGCTTAGAATCATCTGCAAAGGGATATTTTTGTATATTTAATTATATACTATTAAAAATATTAACTAATACTTACAGATAACCTAAAGAACGAATAGTATAAACCATGCAGTACAAAAAAATAAAACCTTGTAAAGAATTAGAACCTTTTATTCATTTCTATTGGGAATTGAAAGAAAATCTGATAGAAAAACAATGGGAAAGGGTTTTCCCGGATGGCTGCGCAGGTATACTGATAAATTTGGGAAATAAATGTTTAACCGATAATGGCCTTTTCTCAATGGAATCAGGAAAGACTTATGTGGTCGGGGCCATGAATTCTTTCAAGGATAGTTTTATTGACAGCGAAACCCATTTAGCAGGCGTGTGCCTGAAACCTGCCACTTTTTCAAATTTTTACAGCTATGCCTCACAAAATGAATTGACAAATGCTACTGTTGAATTTGAAAAGGGCAAGTCGTTTAATGTTGAGAAAACATTAGACAACCCTTTCCATTATTTTGACCAGTTTTTTTCCGATAGACTAAAAAACAAAAATATCCGGCTGCAGGAAGTTCTTAATCATATACATTCAACAAACGGAAAAGTAAGTATTAACGAGCTGGCCAAAATACATTGTACGACTGTAAGACAGCTGGAACGGAATTTTAAAAAACTCATCGGATTATCACCCAGGGAATATTCAAATATTATCCGGTTTCAGTATGCTATGAGTTTGATTAAAAGTTCAGATCAAAACCGGAGCTTATTGGAAATTGCGTTTGAATGCGGCTATTATGATCATTCACATCTTACCAACGAAATCAAACGAAATACGGGACTTGCCCCTTCATTGCTTTAATTTGTCGCATTTTTACAAAGTGCAGATCGTTGTGTAGAAGTAAATTTGCTGCTATATTAAAATCAAAATCAATGCGAAAACTATCACTTTTTATTGCTATGAGCTTAGATGGCTACATAGCCCAACCCAATAACGACCTGAGCTTTCTGAAAATAGTGGAAAAAGAAGGTGAAGACTATGGGTATTCAGACTTTACTGCCCAGATTGACACTGTAATTGTAGGTAGGAAAACCTATGATTATGTGATGAAAGAAATTGGCCCGTCTCATTATGACAACGGCCAGCGGGATGTTTACGTAATCACAGGAACAACAAGGCCGAAAGAGGGCAGAACGACTTTCTATACAGGAGATATATCAGAATTGGTTAACCATTTAAAATCCAGGGAAGGAAAAAATATATATTGTGACGGTGGTGCTGAACTAATCAATGAATTATTGAAGTATGATCTGATAGACGAATTTATTATTTCTGTGATTCCTGTCTTATTAGGCGGCGGAACAAAGCTTTTTAAAGATGACCGCCCCGGGCAGGCACTTGAATATATTACTTCAAAAACATTTGAAACCGGATTGATACAGCTGCATTATAATAGAAAAAAGTAATAGTTTTCCGATAAAACTGCGCTAAGTAAAATGGGTATGGTTTTTAAAAATTTAATATATATTTAAGTGTCTAAATTTTTCCTATGCTTAAAGACTTTGAATTTTATCTGTTCCTCGTTTTCTTAATTACGATGCTGATCATGCTGGCTAATAAAATTAAAGTAGCATATCCGGTTTTGCTGGTATTGGCCGGACTCGTCATCAGTTTTATTCCCGGAGTGCCGCCTGTTAAAATAGAACCTGAATTACTATTTATCATCTTTTTACCTCCTTTGCTATACGAAGCTGCGTGGTCAACCTCATGGAAAGAACTTTGGAGATGGCGCAGGATTATTTTCAGCTTTGCTTTTGTAGTGGTTTTCTTTACTGCATTGTCCGTTGCAGCTTTTGCCAATTATTTTATTCCCGGGTTTTCTCTGGCTCTTGGTTTTCTATTGGGTGGGATTGTTTCTCCACCTGATGCCGTGAGTGCCGGAGCAATTCTGAAATTTGTAAAGGTTCCGAAAAGGCTTTCTTCCATTCTGGAAGGTGAAAGTCTGCTGAATGATGCTTCTTCTCTGATTATTTTCAGGTTTGCTATGATTGCTGCTGCAACCGGACAGTTTGTGTGGCATGAAGCAGCCGGAAGTTTTGTATGGATGTGCTTCGGAGGTGTGGGGATCGGACTTGTAATAGCGTACGTCTTTCTGAAAATACATAAGATGTTACCTACCGATTCAAATATAGATATTCTGCTGACTTTTATTGCTCCGTTTTCTATGTATCTGGCTGCAGAACAACTGCATGCATCAGGAGTCCTGGCAGTGGTAACCGGAGGGCTGTTTCTTTCCTATCGGAGCCATGATTTTCTCAGCAGTGCGTCGCGGATACGTACGGTAACAGTTTGGGAAAGTCTTTGCTTTCTGTTAAACGGAATTGTTTTTATGCTTATCGGGTTAGATTTGCCGGAAATTGTTTCAGGTTTAGGTAACACAGATATTTATACTGCGATAGGCTATGGAATTGCAGTCACTATAGTCTTGATTATTGTCAGGATTTTAGCAGGATATGGAGCACTGGTTACTACCTTAATTATGAGAAATTTTATTACCGTTGCGGATCCACAGTCGCCAGGCTGGCAAACTCCCCTGATTATTGGGTGGACCGGCATGAGGGGAGTAGTTTCCCTGGCAGCAGCACTTTCCATTCCTATGACTTTAGATGATGGATCTCCGTTTCCACAAAGAAATATGATCCTGTTTATTACATTTATTGTGATTCTGGTAACACTGCTTTTACAAGGACTTACGCTTCCTTTTTTACTTAAGAAATTTCCGCCGGTCGACCGTGATTTCGTAAGAAGTGCAAAAGAGATCGATTACGACATTCAGAACAGTCTGGCAAAAGTAGCGCTTGATAAAATCCGGAGCGACTATGCTGATAAAATAGACAGTTTTCCTGCCTTGAAAGATCAGTTACAGAAATATGAAAACCAGTTGAGCAGTTCTGAAATTATTTTAAATTACGAAGAATACAGACATATTTATATTGACATTCTCGACACCCAAAGAAGCTGGCTTATCCATAAAAACCGTGAGGAACTGTTACTGGATGAAAATATTATCAGAAAACATCTGAGACTATTGGATTTGCAGGAGGAAAGATTGAATATGAAAGGATAATACTGTTTACTTCATAGCGTAAGTTAAAAAAGAACCCGTCTTACAACTTGTGAAACGGATTCTTTTTATGTTTTTATCTCATTTCACCGAAATACTTAAGGTAAAGCGTTCTCACACTCCATCAATTCTTGTTGAAAAAAGATTTTCTTTGTTTTTCTCAAAGTGTTACGTTTAGGTACCTAATGTATTCGGTTCAGGGGAAATTACAATGATATAATACTTAAATAAAAACCTCTGAAAATCAAATGATTTCAGAGGCTTTTTGTACCCAGGACCGGGATCGAACCGGTACTCCTAAGAACTGGTGTTTGAGACCAGCGCGTCTACCAATTCCGCCACCTGGGCTTGATGTTGAGTTCAAACGTGATGTTTGTTTCAAATTGGTGTGCAAATATATGAACTTTTTTCAATGTTCAAAAGCTTTTTGAAGAATTTTTTTAAAAATTAAGTTCCAAACCATCGTAGGCAAGGTGTATTCCGGCCGGAAGCTCCTTATCTTCAATGTCATGCAGTCCCAGATGATGACTGATGTGGGTTAAAAATAACTTTTTAGGTTTTAGCTCTTCAAATAATTTAATAACATCCGGAAGGATAAAATGGGCAGGATGGGGATCAAATTTTCTGATGCAGTTTAAGATCAGGACATCAAGATCCTTCAGTTTTTGCTTTTCCGTTTCAGAAATAAAGCCGGCATCCGTAATGTAAGCCAGTTGTTTAAACTTATATCCGAAAACGGTAATTTTATAGTGAATCACCTCCACAGGAGTGATTTCTGTGTCCAATACCTCAAAAGGCTTATTTTCTATTTCGTGTAGCTCAAAAGCGGGTGCGCCGGGATATCTTACATCCGCAAAAGCATAAGGAAATCTGTTTTTTATCTCATGAGCCACCCTTGAATAGCAGTACAACGGAACATCTTTTCCACTTTTAAATATCAGGGGCCGCATATCATCCAGCCCGATCACGTGGTCATTATGTTCATGGGTAATCAGAGCAATGTCTACAGTATGTTCATGGTTGGTAAGCATTTGCTGCCTGAAATCCGGTCCGCAGTCGATCAGAATTTTTTTATTTTCGTCCGTGGTAACCATCACGGAAGAACGTAAACGTTTGTCTTTGGGATTTTCTGAAGTACACACTTCACATGTACAGCCTATAACGGGTACACCTTGAGAAGTACCGGTTCCTAAAAATTTCAACTTCATTTTGTTTTGAGGTTGGTTTAATTTTGGTAAATTTACAAAAAATTTCATGTCCTAATGTATCAGAAACTAACTCCTAAACAAAAAGCATTAACAATTAATCTAGATCCTACTATTTATGGTACTTTCGCAGAAATTGGAGCAGGGCAGGAGACTGTTCGCCACTTTTTTAGAGCAGGGGGAGCTTCCGGTACGATTGCTAAGGCAATGTCTGCTTATGACAAAGATTTTAGTGATGCCATCTACGGAAAAGAAGTAAAAAACAGGTACGTTACCCAGAACAGGCTTCGCAAAATGCTTCGATATGAAGTAGCTTTGATTGAAGAGAGAATTTCAAGAGATAATAATCCGGATAGAAAATTCTTTTCTTATGCCAATACGGTAACAACCATCAATTTTGACAAAACTGTAAAAGGCCACGGCTGGGTGGGAATCCGTTTTCAGACTAAAGAAAATGAAGATTACAACGAAATTGTAATCCATGTCAAATTCAAAGAAAATGATGCTACTCTTCAGCAGGAAACTTTAGGAAACCTGGGCGTAAACCTTATTTTTGGAGCCTTTCATTATTTCGACAATCCAAGAACTTTAGTAGAGTCTCTTTACGATGATATTGCTAAAGATAATCTGGAAATTGATATGATCGACTTCAGCGGACCTGCTTTTGCCTACGTTGATAACAGACTGATGTCCCTTCAATTGGTAAAGAATGGAATGACCGATGCGGTAATCTTCAATTCCCAGGGGAGTAATATGCTTCCGGCAGATGTATTGTACAAGAAAAATATTTTCGCGGTAAGAGGAAGTTTCAGGCCGGTAACGAAAGTGAACATTGACATGCTTAAAAACGGGATGGATATGTTCTTCAAAGATGCTACCTGTACTCATGAAGAAACAGAAGTTCTTATTGAAATCACCATTTCCAATCTGAGAGCAGACGGAGATATCGACGAAAGGGATTTCCTGGATAGAGTAGATATTCTTGGAAAACTTGGTTACACCGTTATTATTTCAAACTTCTCTGAATATTACAGGCTGATTGATTACTTCGCATCGTATACAAGTGGAGACATCGGAGTTGCTATGGGGGTAAATAACATGCTGATGGTATTTGACGAGAAATATTATAAAAACCTTTCAGGAGGAATTCTTGAAGCATTCGGTAAGTTTTTCAGAAATGGAATGAGAGTATATCTGTATCCTTATAAAGATCCGGAAACTCATCAGTTATTGGATTCTTCCAACCTGAAAGTGGAAGAAAACCTGAAAGAACTATACAAATACTTCAAACACAACAATCGTATCGTAGATATTACCAATTATAATCCTGAGTTTTTGGAAATTTATTCCAGAGAAATACTGAGAAAAATTGCATGTTGTGTGAAAGGCTGGGAAACTCAGGTACCGGAAGGCGTAGCAGAAATGATTAAAGAGCGTGGAATGTTCGGATATAAAGAAGAGCTTTCCCTAAAACAATTCTCTTAAAAATATAAATACAATGTCAGAATTAAAGAAAAGACTTTCCTCAATTCTTGAAAGTCCTAAGCATAACACAGAAGAAAAACTTGAAAAAGTATGCCACCTGTTGGATCAGGAAATTCCTTACTTCAACTGGACAGGGTTCTATTTCAAAAACGGAGATAAGGATGAATTGATTTTAGGTCCTTATGTAGGAGCACCTACCGACCATACTATTATTCCTTACGGTAAAGGAATCTGCGGTCAGGTTGCCGTTTCCAATGAAACATTTATTGTTCCTGATGTGCATGAGGAAAGCAATTATTTAAGCTGCTCCATTGATACGAAAGCAGAAATTGTAGTTCCTATTTTTAAGGATGGAAAAAATATCGGACAGATTGATATTGATTCTCATACCATTGATCCTTTCACGCAGGAAGACCGTGAATTATTAGAATGGCTTTGTAATGAGGTTTCTAAGATTTTATAATCAAAACTTACTATATAAAATATAAACTCCGGCCATTTCAGCCGGAGTTTTTTATGGATTGTTGGTGGTGATCACAAACATAATTAAAGGCTCATCTCCCGTGTTTTCAATAGAATGATAGCCTATAGAACTGATCGCTGTAATATCGCCTTTTTGAAGTAATTTCTTACGTATGGGTCCTTCTGTTCCGGTTCTTTCACGATATTCTCCGGTTCCGTGCACCACAACGTACAGCTCCTGTTCATTTCTCAGATTGTGAGTATGAAATCCGGATTCATCCCCTTTATTCAATAAAACCATATAGGCAGCCAGACGATTGTTGGCTAATTCTTTCTGATCGAACATTTGTATCATATATACAGTTCCGTTTCCTCCATACATGTTTTCACGTTTTTCCAGTCGTGTAATGGTTCTTTCCTCTTTTTCAAACGCCATTACATACAAATGAATATATTTTGAAACTTCCTGTATTACGTGATCAAATTCTGCTCCTTCAGATAATATAATTGTACCGGGCATATAAAGTTCAATGTTTAAAGTTTTGGGTTAAAGTTGATGGTGAAGAATTAGCTTTGCTGCATGAGGTGAATTTCGGCCAGCAATTCTTTGAAATAATTTTCACATTTGGCAATATGGGTTCCATACCATGAAAAGGCTTCACCATCTACAATCATAATCTTTTTATCCGGATAGAAAACCTGCAGTTCTTCAATATGTTTTTCTTTAAACGGAAAAGGTTCAGATGAAAGCATAATAACATCAGCTTCTGCCAGATCTTCAGTAGTGATCTGGGGATAACGGGTTTTATCTTTAAAAATATTTTCAAAACCAATTTCAGATAAAATCCTGTGAATAAAAGTATCTGATCCAATGGTCATATAAGGGTTCTTCCAGATAAGATAAGCCGTTTTTACGGGAACATCCAGTTTTGCCTGATTCAGAACATCATAAATTTTAAGATTGAAAAGCTGCGCTCTGTCTTCCTTTCCAAAAAGTTTTCCGAGGTTTTTAAGCAGGTAATAATTATCCTCAATAGTATCAATATTGGTGACCATTACCTTGTGCTCATCCATCAGAGCTTCCACCTGATCTTTTACATTCTCTTCCTTATTGGCAAGAATAAGATCCGGCTGTAATGCTTTAATTTTTTCAATATTAATATTTTTAGTTCCGCCGATTATGGGTACATTTTTTATTTTATCCTGAGGATGGATACAGAATTTTGTTCTTCCTACCACTTCATTTTCGGTCAGTCCAAGGTCAAATAAAGCCTCAGTAATAGAAGGTACAAGTGAAACGATTTTCATATTGGCATGTTAGATGATGCCTAAAATTACAAAAGTTTTCCGGTTAAGAAAAGTCCGGCTACGGTAAAATAGATAATAAGCCCGGTTACATCCACTAATGTTGCTACAAACGGTGCAGAAGAAGTAGCAGGGTCAAGATTTAATTTCTTTAAAACAAACGGAATCATAGAACCTGATAAAGTTCCCCATAATACAATAGCAATCAGGGAGACTGAAACACTTAATCCTACATATACCCAATACTGGCCATAATCAAACAACCCAATTTGCTGCCAGAGCATGATTCGTATAAACCCAATAATTCCCAAGATGGCTCCAAGACATAATCCGGAGATAATTTCCTTTTTCATGACATACCACCAATCCTTCAGATTGATTTCCTGAAGAGCCATAGCACGGATAATCAGAGTAGCTGCCTGGGATCCCGAGTTTCCTCCACTGGAAATGATCAGTGGTACAAATAGAGCAAGAACAACGGCTTTTTCAATTTCCTTGTCAAAATATCCCATTGCAGAGGCAGTCAGCATTTCCGAAACAAACAGAATGATCAGCCAGGTGGCTCTTTTCTTGATCATCTCAGTCCATGAAGTCTGGGTGTAGGGAAGATCCAATGCTTCCAATCCTCCGAATTTCTGGATATCTTCCGTATTCTGCTGTTCAATCTGATCGAGAATGTCATCAATAGTCACAATTCCTACCAGAACACCTGCTTCTGTAATAATAGGAAGAGCACCACGGTCATACTTTTCGAAGTAGGTTACGGCATCCTCTTTGGAAGTTGTCGTTGTAATGGCTACAAAATGGTTATCGGTGATATCAGAAACCAGAGTGTCTTCCTCTTCCAGAAGTAAAGTTCCGATGGCGAGGTCATCAATCAGGCGGTTTCTTTCGTCTACCACGTACAGGTAGTTCATGGTTTCCACTCTTTTTCCTACCTTTTTGATCTGCTGAAGACATCTTTTTACCGTCCATTCCTTACGGATCTGTATATAATAAGGGGTCATCAGACGGGCAATCGAATCCGAATTGTAGCCAAGAAGCTTTAAGGCAATCCTTCTTTCCTGCGGATTAAGATGGTTGATGGAATACTTGATCAGCTCATCCGGGAAATCCTCGAAAAGGGACGTTCTGTCATCCGGAGTCATGGCATTCAGAATTTCAGACACTTCATCGCTTCCGATACTTCTGATGGTTTCTTCCTGGAAATCAGGATCAAGGTGTGAAAATACTTCTGCTTTGTATTCTTTCGGAACCTTCAGAAACGCGAGCAGCCTCTCATCAGCAGGAAGTTCGCTGAGAGTTTCAGCAATATCGGCAGGGTTGAAGATAAGTTCGTCTCTAGAATTCAAAACGTGAAATTTTTTGGATATGCAAAAATAATTCAAATTTTTAAGACTGAGCAATAAACTGGCAAAATTAAGGATTAATTAAAGTTTATGGCTTCAGGATAAGAGCAAAAAAAACACCCGCCGAAGCGGATGTGCAAAAATTAAATTTTAAATTCCAATATTCTTTACATTGGTTCGCATTCTGAGGTGGGAATGTAGATGCAGACAGCATTTGTACAGCATTGGTATGGTCCGCAATCTGAATTGTCACCACACTTTTTTATTCCGCTGCCTTTAATATTTTTTTGCTCCAGCCTGTTCAGCCTCTTAAGATTTGAATTCTTCATGGTGATCAAATATAGTTAAGATTAAGGCTCTATCGGACAGTCATGATCAAGACATTCTCCATTGCAGCAATATCCCAAAGAACATGGTCTTGTTATACTGCATCTGAACGGTCCCAAACCGCCATTAATTTGCTTGGCAGCTTCTCTGCTGAGTTTTTTTAGATTTTTCATAGCGTTATAGTTTAGATTTAATGTAAGACTAAAATAGTAAATATTTCTATATTATTCATTTGCAGGTGAAAATATTTTATTACGAATCAGGGTTTTGTTGATATGTTAAATAAAAACACCTACGAATGCAGGTGTTTGTAATGATCATATTTACTCCAGAGGACATGGATCGATAACACAGGTGTTGTGACAACATGACCCGCCCGGACATTCATAATGTTCTGTACATCTTTTGAAAGGTCCGCTGCCTTTAATTTCCTTTTGCACTTGTCTGCTGAGTTTTTTTAGATTTTTCATGAGATTTGATTTTTAAATGATTTAGTTTTATTCTTTATTCAATACAGATGAAGGGAGAACAGATTCCGAAACAGCACCATCCGACAGTACAAGGATTGGTTTCGCTGCATCTTTCCATAGACCCTCCATTAATTTGTTTTGCTTTTTCTCTGCTGAGTTTCTTTAGATTTTTCATAAGATTTTGGTTTTAATGTTGGTCTAAAATAGTAAAAAATATTTAATAAATCCTTATTTAGTGAAAATATTTAATTGTTAATCAGTTGTTTATAGTGTTTTTTAAACAAAAAGCACCTGTTCGTAAGAGATAACAAGTGCTTTATGTATGTGAAAATATTTATAATGCAGGGCAGAGAAATACTTTATGAAAATATAAGGATAAATAATAAATGATAAACATGTCCGGTAAGCCCAAGAACCTTCCTGACAAAATTCACCATTGACTTGCGAAGCAAAATTGACCATTGATGATATAAGGCTGTATATTCCAACCTTAAACCAGGAATAAACATTGAACCTTAAAGTTCCGCTTCCGTTGGCTTAAGCTTTCTCAGTTTTTTGATGATTCCTTTTATGGCACCTTCAGTACCTATTTTGACAGAATTGGTTGTGGATCCCAGCAGGCGCATGTTTTTCCGGTAGGTATCGTGATCGCTTTCGGTGACAAGATTGCCGTCAGCACCAAAAAGCTTCATACTTACCACCACCTGATTGGAGAAAACATACTTTCCAAACCCAACTTTGAAATACCTCACTTTAGAAACAATGGCAAAATCTGCATCATTGTTGAGACAGTAATCTACGATAGTCTGTTTATCAATGCTGTCATAGGGAACCTGAACTTCTGCACGGAGCATTTTATTTTTTCTGCCGCTGAAATTGTCGGTTACGGCATCAAAGAAAGCATTGTTGGTAGGGTCTTTTATTTCGTCAATATCAGGCTCTACCTCGGGATTGAAGTAAAGAACTTTTTTTATTTTATCATCGGCATTTTTCTGGGCTTTTACCGTTGTAAATCCGATGAATAAAAAAGTAGTAACCGCTGTAAAGAATATAATTTTTTTCATTTGTAATTCGAATGCAAAATTACTGCCTTTTCGTTGGATGGCATACAAATTATTAAGAAATTTTTAACATTTTTTTCTATCAAATTTGATATATGAAATCAATAATGTTTGCAGAATCAAAAAATAGTCGTAATTTTGCACCCGTTACATAATAATCATTAAACAATATTGGAATGTACTTAACAACAGACAAAAAGCAGGAAATTTTCGCAAAACACGGGAAATCTGCACAAGACACAGGAAGTGCTGAAGGACAAATCGCTCTTTTCACTTTCAGAATCAATCACTTATCTCAACACCTAAAGGCTAACCGTCACGATTTCAACACAGAGAGATCTCTAGTAAAATTGGTAGGTAAGAGAAAAAGTTTATTAGATTACCTTAAAAACAAAGATATCGCAAGATATAGAGCAATTATTGCTGAATTAGGTTTAAGAAAATAATCTATAAAGATTTTCAAAATAAAAAGCAACTTCGAAAGAGGTTGCTTTTTTGTTTTTACGTAACAGGGGATTTTTAACCACAAAAGCCACAAAAGTTTTTTTAGAAAATACGAAATGGTTGAGAAGAACACTTAAATTTCTTAAAGCCTTAGAATTTCATGTGATGATAAAAGAGTATTTAGATTCCTACGGAATGGCAAACTGTATGGATACACCAATACGCCAATTGTGTCATTCCGTAGGAATCCAGCCGTATTAAACCAACAAGAAAAGCCTCAACAAAAACTCCAATCCTGACCAACGTCATAACTAAAGACGTTATAATTCCCCTCCCTCGGAGGAGTGGCGAAAATTCAAAGAATTTTGACGGGGTGGCTTTAACATCACTATTCAGCCTTCTTCCCAATCTTCCCCAAATGCGTATTCTGAAAACTATCAGGATACTTTAAACCGTACCCCAGAATTCTGTCAAACGCAGAGTGAGAAAACATAACAGCTCCGATCATTTGTAAATAGGGCAGAGACAAGGCTGTTCCGGCAAAATAAACGATAATGGCTACTCCTAAATGATGGAAGAGATTATAACAAAAAGCGCCCGCTTTATTATTAACCGTATATCCCAGCATAGAAATATCCGGTGCAAGGAAAAGGCCGGCGAACCACCACCAGGAATATCCTGTTTGTGCAAAGGCATAGATTCCTAATATAAGAAAGGCTGCGTATTCAAGCTTTAACTGTATTTTCATAATTTATTGTACTGATCTTTAAAATAAGTCAATTTTTTCATATGAAAGTTACATTTAGGATTGGAAAAAGAAGCGGAATACCTTTGAGATATTCCGCCTTATACATTTTGATTTGAATTTGATTTTAATGACCGGACTTTGCTTCGGTACTTTCTACATGACCCAGATATTTGGTACAGTACGCTCCGAATATCAGAATAACCAGATAACAGAATACAGGAATAATAAATGAATGCTGTACTCCAAACTGATCGGCAAGATATCCCTGGAAAATAGGAACAATAGCGCCTCCCAGAATAGCCATTACCACTAATGAAGATCCCTGGCTGGTGTATTTACCTAATCCTGAAATAGCCAGTGTGTAAATATTAGAGAACATAATAGAATTGAAAATTCCTATTCCTAAAATACTGTACATCGCCAGCTCACCATGATTTACCATCGCAGAAATCAACAAGGCAACATTGATCGCTGCAAAAATGGATAATGTTCTTGCCGGAGCTGCTTTACCCACGAAAAAGGCAATAAAATTAAGGATGATAAACACAATGAAAAAGCTGATCTGACTGAACGTAAGATTGACAATGCTGAAAATCACAAGGAAAACTGCTGCCGCTGCTCCCAGCATATATAGAGCTTTTTTGCTTTGGCTTATGGATTGATTTAAAGAGATGGCTCCCAGAAAACGACCGATCATCGCTCCTCCCCAATATAAGGAAAGGTAATTTTTACTGATGATCTCATTAAAGCCCATAATCTGCGGCTGCTCAAGGAAACTGATGATAAAACTTCCTACAGCAACTTCTCCGCCTACATAGCAGAACATAGCGAATACACCGAATTTCAGGTGACTGAATTCAAGAGCTCCCCAGCCTTTTACCACTTCTTCTTCACCCATCTGGAAGGAAGGAAGCTTCACTCTGGAAATCAATAGAGCAACCAGCAAAAGGATTCCTGCAAAAATAAGATAAGGAATTCTTGTCGCTACCGCACTGAATGATCCGTCCGGAGAAGAGAAGAATTCAAAAATAAGGTGACCTCCAAGTACCGGGGCAATCGTTGTTCCGAAAGCATTGAATGCCTGAGTCATGTTCAGCCGGCTGGAAGCAGATTCTTCACTTCCTAATAGCGAAACATAGGCATTGGCAGTAATCTGAAGTACCGTAAAGCCCAATCCTAAAATAAACAAAGCACCCAGAAACAGCGGATAATATGAGAATGTAGCTGCCGGATAAAACAGAACGCAGCCGAATGCGGCCAGAAAAATTCCGAACAGGATTCCTTTCTTATAGCCTAATTTATTGATAGGATCTCCTTTCGTAATGGAAATCATAAAATAAATCAGCGATCCGATAAAGTAAGCTCCGAAAAAACAGAACTGTACCAGCATGGATTCGAAAAAGGTAAGATTGAAAAGTTGTTTCAGATACGGGATCAGGATATCATTCATACAGGTGATGAATCCCCACATAAAAAACAGCAGGGTAATGGTAATCAACGGAACCGTATAATTCCTGCTTTGAGATTGTACTTCTTTATTAATCATAAACATTTATTTATCTGGATAAGGATAGTTCCTTAACTTTTTTAGCCTACAGCATTGTAATTGGTGAAGTAGGGCAAATATAGGGATCAGCCTATTGGTTTGCAATATTTTTACTAATTTTTAGAATGAAACAGATACTTTTTTCAGAGGATTGTATTATTTTCATTTTTTGAGACAATAATACAAAAACGACCGGATTTTTCAATACATTATCCTCAAAAAAACACTTTTTTATTTTCATAAATGGTGTATAAGTTCATATTACTCATGTAAATTTTCAGTCTTTCATCAATTGAAAGCCAATTTTTTGTATTTTAAACGCCTATTAAAGCAATCGAAAAATTTAATATATCATTATTATATAGTACCTTTGCAAACGAAAATTTAAAGAGTTTAAATATTAATCATACTCAATACGGAGTATAAAGAAGCAAATTTATGAGTATACCTCAAGCGTTTACAGAAACGATTACCCTTGCAGACGGCAGGGAAATCACTATTGAAACGGGGAAGCTGGCTAAGCAGGCTGACGGATCTGTAGTAGTGAAATGTGGTGGAACAATGCTTTTAGCAACTGTTGTAGCCAATAAAGAAGCCAATCCTGGTGTAGACTTTTTACCATTAACGGTAGATTACAGAGAAAAATTCTACGCAGGTGGAAGAATTCCTGGAAATTTCTTCCGTAGAGAAGCAAAACCATCTGATGATGAAGTGCTTACAATGAGATTGGTGGACAGAGTATTACGTCCTCTTTTCCCTGAAGATTTCCATGCGGAAGTACAGGTGATGATTTCATTGATTTCTTACGATAAAGAAGTAATGCCTGAAGCATTGGCGGGTCTGGCAGCTTCTGCAGCTATTGCGATTACAGATATCCCTTTCAACGGGCCAATGTCTGAAGCAAGAGTAGTAAGAATTGACGGACAATTGTCTGTGAATCCAAGCTATGAAAATTTATTAAAATCAGATATCGACATTATGGTGGGAGCTACTAAAGACTCCATCGTAATGGTAGAAGGAGAAATGAAGGAGATTTCTGAGCAGGAAATGCTTGAAGCCATCAACTTCGCTCACGCTGAGATCAGAAAACAGATTGAAGCTCAGGAGAGATTAGCTGAAAAAGTAGGAAAATCTTTCCCTAAAAGAGAATACAGCCACGAAGATCACGACGAAGAAATTCGTGAAAAAGTATGGAAAGAGTGCTATAACAAAGTATATGAAGTAGCGAAGACTCCATCTAATAAAGAAGAAAGAGGAGAAAAATTCAAAGCTGTTCTTGAAGAGTTTTTAGCACAATATGCTGAAAATGAAGAAGAACTGGCAAGAGTAACTCCTTTCGTTAAAGTATATTACCATGACGTAGAGAAAGAAGCAATGCGTCAGATGATCCTTGAAGACAATATCCGTCTTGATGGTCGTGATCCTCAGACAATCCGTCCAATCTGGTCAGAAATTGATTACCTTCCGGGAGCTCACGGTTCTGCAATCTTTACAAGAGGAGAAACTCAGTCTCTGACTGCGGTAACTCTGGGTTCTGTAAAAGATGCCAACATGATCGACAGCGTAATCACGCAGCACGACGAAAGATTCTTCCTACACTATAACTTCCCTCCATTCTCTACAGGTGAAGCAAGACCTTTAAGAGGTACTTCAAGAAGAGAAGTAGGACACGGGAACTTAGCTCAAAGAGCTTTAACAGCAGTAATTCCGGCAGAAAATCCATATACAATCAGAATTGTTTCCGATATCCTTGAATCTAACGGTTCTTCTTCAATGGCAACAGTTTGTGCCGGTACACTGGCATTGATGGACGCAGGGGTTCAGATCACAAAACCTGTTTCAGGAATTGCAATGGGTCTGATCACCGATACAAAATCAGGTAAATTTACTGTACTTTCTGATATCTTGGGAGATGAAGATCACCTTGGAGATATGGACTTCAAAGTAACAGGTACTGCAGACGGTATCACAGCTTGTCAGATGGATATCAAAATCCAGGGACTTTCTATGGATATCATGGAGAAAGCTTTGATGCAGGCTAAAGACGGAAGATTACACATCCTTAATAAAATCACGGAAACGATTTCCCAGCCAAGAGCAGACGTGAAGCCTCACGCTCCGAAAATGGTGGTAATGGAGATTCCAAAAGATTTCATTGGAGCTGTAATCGGGCCTGGTGGAAAAATTATTCAACAGTTACAGAAAGATACAGATACGGTTATTGCTATCGAAGAGATGGGAGAAATCGGACGTATCGAAATTGCTGGAACAGACAGAGAAAAAATCAATGCTGCTATTGCTAAGATCAATGAAATTACTTTCGTACCGGTTGTAGGCGAAGTTTACAAAGGTAAAGTAGTGAAAGTAATGGACTTTGGTGCATTCGTAGCAATTGCTAAAGGAACAGAAGGACTTCTTCACATTTCTGAAATTGAATGGGCTCGTTTAGATAAAGTTCCTTATGCAGAAGGTGATGAGGTAGAAGTGAAGTTCATGGGTTACGATGACCGTAAGAAAATGAAACTTTCCCGTAAAGTTCTTTTACCAAGACCTCCAAGACCTGAAGGACAAGGTAGACCTGAAGGACAGAAAAGACCTGAAGGACAAAGAAGACCAGAAGGACAGAAACCACAAGGAGAAAGGCCGCAAAGCGAAAAACCAGTGGAAAATCAGAATCCTTCTAACGAAGCTTAATAAGATTCATTCTTAAATATAAAAAATCCCTCAATTTGAGGGATTTTTGCTTTGCATACCATAAGTTATAAGTTGGAAAACGCAAAGGCGCAAAGGAATTTTAATTTTATATTCATTAGGGCGCAAGAAAATCGAAGATTTTCAGCAAGCATATTGTTTTATTTTTTGCATTTGCTTTGCCTGCCTAATCGTGTGAGGGACTAAAATACAGGTATAGCAATTGGGTGCTCAATTTTATCGAAGATAAAATCTTCGAGTCTTAAAGACCGTATTTTATTTCTCCTTCTTGGCGTCTTTGCGTTTTCCAACTTCTTACAATTAGCTTCCCACTCTCTGCTTGAGGTCCTCAGCACCGCCTGTTTTTCTAGGCTGTCCGTTTTTGGAAGAACCAAAATTGTAAGTATAGGAGAGGGTTGCGACACGGGTATCTCTTTTCACCGCGAAGTTTTCTAAATAATCATTATACACCGTTTGCCCTTTGATATTGCTGGTAAAGAAGACATCAGTGAAGGAAAGCTTCAGAACACTGTTGTTTTTAAACTTCTTCTGCGCTCCGATATTCAGATACCAGTTCGGACTCACATTCAGATAAGCATAGATTTCTCTGGCTTTGTAATTTCCTGTAAGTTCAGCAGTGAAACCATTTCCCAGCTTAAAGGAATTAATACTGTTGATGCTGAATGTAAAATTCCCTTTATTATTGATCTGGGTTCCGGAGACATTTCCTGTGTAGGAACCATAATAGAAATTGGCACTGTTATTCATATCCCACCATTGGGTCACCTTCACCGGAGCGATCAGGTTTAATCCGAAATAAGAAGCAGAATTCAGGTTTTCAATGGTCTGTACGGTTACTATTTGCCCGTTTTCTATGACAGGTTTTAGGATGTCCGTAATATTATCAGAATTCCTGCTGTAGCTTAAAGTGGCAAAGTATTTATTACTCAGACTGTAGGTTAATTCATAATTCATCGTGATTTGAGGGTTCAGATCAGGATTTCCGGCTTTCATTGTGGTAGGGTCAAGATAGAATTTGAAAGGATTCAGCTGGTTGTAGCTTGGTCTTGTAATTCTCCTGCTGAGATTGATTTCAAGGTTGCTTTTCTCTGTCAGATCATAACTCAGAACAGCGCTTGGGAACAGTTGGGTATAATTTCTTTTATTGATTTGATGGGTGGTAATCTGAGTTCCTTTTACATTGGTATTTTCAACTCTTAAACCTGCTGTAGCTTTGAATTTTTCCCATTTTTTGGACACATTTCCGTACACTGCATTGATGTTTTCCTCATAAATAAAATGATTGGTTTTTCCAAGATCCGGAATCGGAATACCAGAACTGGCGTTGAAAAATTTCAAATCATTGTCTGTCTTTACAAAACTCGTTTTCACTCCGCTTTCCAGTTTCCAGTCGTTGCTGAAGTTTTTTGTAAGATCAGATTTTAAAGAGTAGATATTCAGTTTTCCGTCCATATCACCTTTAATAATGTCAAGGTTGTCTGTACCGCTGGAAATATCATGTGTTCTGGTATCAAAGCTCTGCAAAGATGAGTTGGCGTAATTGATGTAGTCAAAATCGGTAGAAATATCAGAACCCAGCGAATCAATCGTATATTTATGATTAAGGTTGAATGAAACATTGGTCCAGCGGTCATTCGATCTGTTGACTGTTGTAAAAGTACTTTCAGGAAGGTAGCTGCTGCCCAGTGTGACGTTGGAATTGTCCCCGTTGATGTTGAATTTGTTGGAAACAAGTCCCACAGAGAATCCAAGCACATTCTTGTCGTTCAGATAATAATCCATTCCCGCTTTGGCCACATGGCTGTTGAATTTGAATTTCAGATAATTATCCTGCACATACGCTTTCTTAAAGGTATTGGCTTCATAGAAATTTCTGTCGAGAACCAGTCCGTTGTAAGCTTCCCTGTATGCAAAGCTGTAATTTCCGAAAATATTGATGTTTTTATTTCTGTGGTTGATGCTGAAACTGTTGTTGTTTTTTACATATTTACCCGATCCCAGAGAGCTTGAAATAGTTCCGTTAGTTCCTTTTCTCTGTTCCTTTTTAAGTTTAATATTAATGATGGCAGATCCTGCTGCATCATATTTTGAAGAAGGATTGGTGATGAACTCTATCTTTTCAATGGTGGAAGAGGGGATTCCCTTCAGATAATTGGCAAGATCCGTTCCCGTCATGGGAGTATTTTTACCATCGATTTGGATCAGAAGGTTTCCTTTTCCGCGAAGACTGATATTGTCGTTATTGTCAATATTCACTCCCGGAGCCTTTTCGAGGACTTCAAAAGCGGAATTTCCGGTGCTGGCAATACTGTTTTCAACGTTCATGATCATCTTTCCATCCTGTCTTTCAATGAGAGGCTTGGTTTTGGTGATCGTTACTCCTTCGATCGATTTTACATTCAGGTCAATGGGATTGAGGGTCTTATTTTCGGTTAATGAAATATTTTCCGAGTGATAAACCTCAGTACCGTTTTTATTAATTTTTACCTGATAAGTTCCTTCTTTTAAATCATTAAAATTGAACTTACCGCTGTTATCAGCAATTTCTGTTTTGATCAATTTCTGATCAGCATCAAAGAGATTGATCTCCATCTGCTCTGCTTTGTCGGATTTTATGTTTCCTGACAAAGTCAAACTCTGCATTGCCTGCTGGGCAGAGATCCTGCTGTTGAACAGCATCAGCATACAGACAATAATAAGTGAGAATATTCTGGTCATAGCGTTTTACTTTTTAGGGTTGAGACAGTTTTCTGAAATTTTCAGTAAAGCTGAATACATCACTTCCAGTTCTTCATTGCTGATGCCCTTTAAAGCAGTTTTACGGTTCTTTTCTACGATATTCTGAACCTCTTTAATTACTTTTACCCCGGAATCTGTCACTTCCAGTTGGGTTTTTCTTCGGTCTTCAGGATGAACATTTCTGGTAATGTATTCGGATTTTACCATTAAATCAATCATTCTCGTGACAGAAGCATTGTCCTTAAAAACCAGATCACCAATTTCATTCTGGGTAATTCCCGGGTTTTCCAGAATTGCTTTGATGATAAGCCATTGATCAATAGTGATCGTGTAACCATGCGCTTTCAGCTGGCGTTGAGCATAGTTTCTGTAAGATCTGATCGCTTTGTCTATGTTGTAGAATATGATTGAATTTAACTTTTCCATATTTTCAGATTTAAAATGATGTATCAATTATTGATATGTTAATTAATTAGTAAATCATCATTTTACTTTGTTACAATTCCTGACAAAATTTTTTCAAAAAAAATTAAAAGCTGTTACCGGTTTCTTTGGATTTTGCTTTTACAGAAGCAGTTTTAGATCCTGAAGTAAAAGTTATATTTTCTGTGGTTTTGAATAATCTGTCGATTTGCTTTCTGGTGCAAATATCCGGAGCAATGTTGTAAAACTCATTGATCAGATTCAATGAACCAGGTTTTTTGGGATATTGATTGTTGTTGAGAAAATTTTTCAAAGCCAGGTTCACTTTATCTTCACCGATTAAGTTACTCAACTGTACCATTGCGGCAGCCCCTTTGGAATATGAAATATGAGGTACGTCTCCGGTTGCTTTGTAGATCGGTACATTTTCAGACAGTCCTTTTTCATTATCGTAAATCTGTTGATGTATTTTGATTCTTTCCATCATTTTTTCTTTGCCATGCATTTTTTTGTAGAGCATCATCTCAGTATACATGGCGAGGGTTTCAGTAAGCATCACAGAACCTTCTCTGTCATCAGGGTCGATCTGGCTGCTGCCCCACCAGAGATGGGAAAGTTCATGACCTGCCAGCTCATTGATGACATCCTGTTTCTTATCCGCCAGAATATTGGCGTGGAAAACCATATCCTCAGGCATAAAAACAGCAGAAGGATAGGCTGTAGCGGCAAAACCTCTGGTAAAAGAAGAAATCTCCGCAAAATTGATGGTTTTAAAAGGATATGGACCAAAGTTTTGCTGACAATAATCTAAAGTAAGCTTTGCATTTTCAAGAAGGTGATTCACATTCTCAAAGTGTTTCTGATGATAAAAGAGATTGATGTCAATTCCTTTATAATGTATGCTTTTTACCTCGTATTCTGCAGAAGAAACGGCAAACCGGAAAGGAATCTGATCTGCTTTATACTTGAAATAGTTGCGCCCGGCCTGCGACCATTTTCTGACAAGATCTCCTGTTCCTATGGCTGTCTGTTTCTTTTCGGTGGAAATCATCATAGTAAGATTGATAAAATCCTTTTTTGAAACTTCAGGAGCTTCCGGTTTTTTCAGTTCACCAAGTTTTCCAAGGCTGAATCGGCTTCGTTGTTTTTCATTCTGAATTTCATTATCCTTCTGATATCCAATTGTTGGATAATACCTGCTGATTCTCATAAAAGATCCGTTTTCAATAATGGCATTGAAAGACTGGTGTCCGTTGACCGCAAACCATTGATAAGATAATGTAAAATCAAGAGAAGCAGTCTTGCCCGGTTGAAGAGGTTTTTGTAATGAGACTTCTGTAATATGGTTATTTATTTTCGAGATTTCAGTACCACACTTTATCACAGCAGATTCCAATTTTAAAACTTTATTAAAATTGATCAGAACCTTATTGATAGGTTGATTGGTTTGATTTTTAAGGATATATTTTCCAACAATCTGATAAGCATTGTTGGAAGGATATAGTTTAATTTCTGTAGCAATATCGGTGATATCCGGCTGTGGAAGTTTTTCATACTTTCGATAGTTTTTTTCATATGCTGCTGAGCTTAGAATAGCCTGATCTTCATTTTTTGGAATATATCCTTTCATAAACAATACCCCGGCAAAGATTCCTGAGATGAGCAGAATGATACTGAAGCCAGATGCAAGTACAGGAACTTTTTTAATTTTTATAATGCTGTTGAGCATCCATAAAATACTGATAATCCCCGTTCCAAATAAAAGTCTTTGTAGAAAAGCTTTTTCATAAATTCCATAGCCGTTAAACTCACTGTAAGTCCCTTTAAAATCTGAGAATATTCTGAAAAGAGGGTAGGGTATCAATTTCCCCGAAAGCGGACCCGCTACTATAAAAACGGCAAGAATGGAAACTCCAAGGGCTATGAATTTATTAGGAGTCCTGTCATTCATCAAAAGAATCAATCCTGAAAAGAGGATCAAAGGGAAAGTATTGAAAATAAAAACACCGATATAAGCATTCCAATCAATATGAAAATACTGATAAGCCGCCTGAAAAATAATGCCCTGAATAATTACAATTCCGGTGAAGAAGAACAGCAGAAAACTGATGGAGATAAAATGTCCGGTTAACCGGTTTTTTGATAAATAAGTACTGTTTTCAATCAGATAAAACCCCGAAGACTGGCTTCTCCAATAAATATCATTCAGAAAATAAACAGAAATCAGAAGACCCAGCAGATGAAAATTTTCCGAAATGGTTGCTGCCATAAGTCCGGAACCTGCATATTTCTGTGGAAGGCGGATGCCCTTTTCAATTTCGGCATACATTTCCATTCCCACAGAGAATAATAAAAGAATAGATACAGCAGGAACGGCAATGCTTTTAAACAAATAGGTAAGATCGGTTTTTGTAAAGGACAATACGGACCGGAAAGAACTCCATCCATTGAATCTGGGTGTAACAGTGGAGTATTCAGCTCCATTTGTTTCCGAAAATATAAGAGTATTTCCTGATGTTTTTACTTTCTTTCCTGAGGTATTGGAGAAAGAAAATAATCTGAGTGAAAGCAGAAGAATTCCAACAGATATAAAAGAGAATAAAATTCTGTTAAACAAAAGATAACCAGAGAATGGTACCAGTTGAATATTTTTCTGAAGAGCAGTCAAATTACGGGCTTCCATAAAATAAGCGGATAATCCAAAAGGATCTATTAAAGCCGAAAACTGTTGTGTTTCCAGTGACTGAGGAAGACTTCCCGCCATAAAGGGTGAATTGGAAAACAGCAGGATAATCATGTAAAAAACATACAGAAGCAGTCCGCCTACTACAACCAGCAGTTTTTTCCTGACAATAAATGCAATGAGAAAAAGAAAACTGCAGACAAACAAACTGTTGATAAAACCGAATATGAATATAGGATATAGATAATGGACAATGTTAAAACCTTCCTGCATTTCACTTCCCGTCCGCATCATCTGACCTATGATAAATCCTGTCATTAGGAAACAAAAACTTAAAAACGTCTGTAAAAAATAAGCATAGAATTTCCCTTTCAGGTAAGTAAGTTTTGATAATGGGAATGAAAACAGAATACTGTCAAATTTTGAATCCTGATCTTTAAAAAGCAGCTGTAAGGCATAAACCGTAGCGAAAAAAATCACGGCAAGGCTCAGCATTCCGGTCATAAAACCAATGGTGTAGGGAGAGTTTAAATAAATCCCTTCTCCCACTGAAAGATTGAACTGGTTTCCACAAAAGATGCCCATTCCTATTAAAAGTAAGGCCACAAGATAGGTGAGCCAGTGCTTGGAAGAGCGTCCGGCTTCAAATAAAAATATCGTATTCATGATTAAGGTTTTTGGGTGAGTGTATGGAAGTAAACGTGCTCCAGCAATGGGGTTACCGGACTGAAGTCTTTAGGAGATTCTTCAGAAAATACAGTGATATAAAGTTCTCTTTCCAGAAGCTGTCTGCTGATGATTTCATAGCTGGAATGGTAGCTTTCCAGTTCATTTTTGTCAATGGGTTTTGACCAGATTCTATTGTCCAGCTCTGCAATGAGTTTTCCCGGATTTCCTTTTCGAAGGATTTGCCCATGGTTCATCACTGCCATTTCTGAGCAAAGGTTTCTGACATCCTCAACGAGATGGGTAGACAGAATGACGATCACATCCTGGCTGATATCATTGAGCAGTGTATTAAAGCGGTTGCGTTCCTCAGGATCCAGCCCAGCAGTGGGCTCATCTACAATAATAATTTTCGGATCTCCCAATAAGGCCTGGGCAACACCGAATCGCTGTTTCATTCCCCCAGAAAAGGTATGAACTTCTTTTTTAGCAAAATCAGAAAGGTTGACTTTTTCCAGCAGACCCAGAATTTGTTTTTTACGTTCGCTTTTGTCGGTAATCCCTTTCAGTACGGCAATATGTTCCAATAGATCGTATGCAGAAACTTTCGGATAAACTCCGAAATCCTGAGGCAGAAATCCAAGATTCTGTTTAATATAATCAGGGTTTTTGGCGATGTCCACTCCGTTGAAAAGTATTGTTCCGGAGGTCGGTTTCTGAAGTCCGACAATAGTTTTCATCAAAGAAGATTTTCCGGCTCCGTTCGGACCAAGAAGCCCGAACATACCGTTTTTGATGTCGAGTGAAATGTCTTTAATAGCCTGAAATCCATTTTTATAGGTGAGACTAAGATTGTTGATGATTAATGTGTTCATAACGTTGTGTTTGGGGAATAGAAGGACAGGCGGCCATACGGCAGCTGGTTTAGAAGTTGAAATTTAGTGGCTGGAAGCTAGATGCTGGATACTAGAAGTTAGAAGTGGAAGTTTTACAGATCATTCTCAAACGCTCTCACCCTCAAACTCTCCAACTCAAAGCCCGCATCTCGCAACTCCTCGCATCCCGCAACTCGTTTACTCTTTAAATTCAAGAATATCTCCCGGCTGGCATTCCAGGATTTTACAGATGGCTTCAAGGGTATCGAAGCGGACACCTTTGGCTTTGCCGGTTTTCAGGATAGAGAGGTTTACGGGCGTGATACCCAGTTTTTCTGCCAATTCTTTACTCTGCATTTTTCGTTTGGCAAGCATCACATCTAAGTTGACTATAATTGGCATTTTAAATAAATAGGTCTTGTTCGTTTTGCAAATGTAGTCCTTGCTTAAAGATATTCGCAAGAAACAGACAGAAAATTCCAAGCATAAAGTGAATAAACACCAGTCCCCATATGATACTTTCTACTTCCACAAAGAAACTCGCGATAATAACCAGAGGAAGCGGAATGAAAACATTGTACAGGTAAAATCTCTTAAGCTGAATGATATTTTCCTGAGTAAACAGTTTTTGTTGGAAAAACACTTTGAAAACCCTGGCAGATAACCAGAAAAAGATTCCATAAGTGATAAGCACCAACATAAAGGAAAAGATCATATAAGAATAATTGTTTTCGATATTCAGAAACGGTTGTTCTGTAAACGGATAATTGATGTGAAGGAACTGTCCTTCTTTATAAGGCGTGACCGCAAATCCGCTCATCAGACAGAATAAGGAATACCCAAAAGTGACTAAATATCCGGCCGAAAGTAGGGCGCAGATATAAAATAAAATCCTTGAAATAATTTTGGTCTGGTTCATGGTATGAATTGTAATTACTATTGCAAATGTATAATTAATTATCGTAAAGCAATAATTTATTTAAATAAAATTTTAATTTTTAATTCTGAGATCATCAATAATATTAAAAAAATAACGTGTTAATCACAGTTTTTAATTAATTTTAATAATAAAAAGTTGATCAACTTATCCCTTTAATTAATACTCGAGCTTAATGATTAACAAAGGTTTTCTTATTGATACCCTTCGACAGGCACAGGGTGGCAACTGGAATACCAGCCGAAATTTTGAAGCGTTTACAGGCTGAGCTTGTCGAAGCCATTATTATTAAAAGGGATAAATCAAAAAATTGAAATCATGGCTTATAGTACAGAACTTGCCGACCGCGTACGAGAACGGCTTTCAATGGAAAATAATATAGAGGTCGAGGAAAAGAAAATGTTCAGCGGACTGTCTTTTCTGGTGAACGGAAAGATGTGCATCAACATCAGTCATGATAATCTGATGTGCCGCTACAATCCCGAACTGGAAGGTGAGGTTTCGGAAAAGAAAGGCTTTCTCCCAATGATCATGAAAGGGAAACAGTTAAATGGCTATTGCTATGTAGAACCCATAGGTTTTCAAAAACCTGATGACTTTGAGTATTGGATTAAAATATGTTTGGATTATAATCCCGTGGCGAAGGCGTCTAAGAAGTGAGTTTTCGGGTTTGAGTGTTTGAGAGTGGGAGAGTTTTCGGGTAAGTGAGTGTGTGGAGAGGTACGGGGTGCGAGTTTCGGGGTTTGATTGTGTGGATGAGAGTTTTGCGGGTTGCGGTTGCGGGGGTACGGGGTGAGAGTGTTTGAGAGCGGGAGTGATGAAGTTCACCAATCCCACCATTCATCACTCATCATTTATCATTCATGATTATACAGTTTTTCTCTGATCTGAATTAATATTTTTGTGGTTTTCTCTAGGTTCGGAGAGTCGGGTAGAGTGGTGGTAGAATAATGACTTTCTATGGATTCTATCAGGTTTTCTGCCTTTTGCATGACGTTTTCATACGACTGGTTTCCTGCTTTGATATCTAACAGTTCGTCACGGTTATCTACACGGATTGTCAGTGACCCGGTTTTAAAAATCTGTTCACAGGACTGAAGCAGCCGGATGGTGTGCATCATGTTTTTGCTGTCGTAATTCTGTCCGTGGGTCTGATTGACATTATAACGGTCTTCATTACGCTCAGCCACCCATTTCCAGTATTCCCTGTAGTCTTTACAATACACAGAATAGGCATCCAGATTGCAAAACAGATAAGCAACCGGTTTTTCATCTTTAGGAACAGAGGATACAGAAACCTGATTCGCTTCTTCATTCTGTATAACTCCTTTATATCCCAATGTCCCCGATTCATCATAAAATAAAGCGAACATTCCTTTGGTATGATCAATGTTTATCAATCCGCATTTTTCCTGTGAGAGACCACCCCGTCCTGTGGACACCCCTCCGGAGGATGGGAATTCATCCAGCCATTTTTTCAATGGGACAGAACCTTGTCCATCCAAAATAAAACAGAAATCCAGGATCGATTTTCTTTCTTTATCAATCGGATTGACAATCTTTTTATTGAGACCTTTTGCCTTTTTAATCTGCGAAACAGCATAGCCTGCAAAAGTGTCTTTGCATAGTTTGGATAGGAAATCCTCCGTTTTCAGCAGATCCATCAGCGGATGTTTGTACTGAATACAATCTTTCGGACTTGCCAGAATTTCCAGAATATTAGGATTGTTTTTCTGCAGCAGTTCTACAAACCTCCCGATTTCATAATACGTGATATCATTCGTTTCATTGGAAATCTGCGGAATATAATTAAGCCCAAAGAAATCTTCCCTCGGCAGATAATACACCCCGCGGATATCTGTATCGGAATTCTCCGTCGCCAGCCCAAAAGCCCGGCTTCCGGAAATGGCCTCGAAGAGGAGGAGGTTTTTGTTTTTTAGGTCTTGGATGGTCATTTTAAATTCTTTTGACTACAAAATAATAATAAGAGTACGTAATGATTTTACGTAGGTGAATTTATTAATTAAAAAGTCAATCGGCTATAAAAAAATCATTACTTTTGCAAGTATAATGAGTCAGTTTGATTACATAAAAGATATAGCGAAATATGGTCTTGAAAATGACCAGGAAAAGTTATTGTCTGTATTAAATGATTTAATTGAACACTCTAAAAATACCAAAAAGTTAAATTTTGCTATACAGTTACAGTCAATTCTAAAAGATTCACTGAAACAACAAAGAAATAATTCATTAACTAAAGTTGGATCTGAATCTTATTTTAATAGAATTGAAGATAAAGAGGTTGGAGAATTAATATTAGAAAAATTAACTTCTAATTATAGACTTGATAATATAGTTGCTGATAATTCTGTGATTCATAGTTTACAATATTTTATTGAAGAGCATCAAAAAGCTGACTTACTTAGAAAATTTGACTTACCCATAGCAAATAAATTATTACTGCATGGTCCTTCTGGCTGTGGTAAAACTTTAGCATCATATGTTGTTGCAGGAGAGTTAGATAAGATGATGGTTGTAGTGAACTTAGGAGCAATTGTTTCATCGAAATTAGGAGAAACAAGTAAAAATTTATCTAAAATATTTAGAAAAGCTGCTTCTGAAGATTGTATTATTTTTATTGATGAGTTTGACTCTTTGGGAAAGGTTAGAGATTATTCTCAAGACCATGGTGAAATGAAAAGAGTTGTTAATACTATTTTGCAACTATTTGACTATCTTCCGCAGAATAGTATTGTTATTGCTGCCACAAATCAAAAAGAAATGTTAGATGAAGCATTACTTAGAAGGTTTGACTTTTCAATTGGATTCAATTTGCCAACAGAAAAAGAAATAAAAGAATTAGTATTGCTAACTCTCAAAAATGGTAATTTCTCTTTTGATAATAAGGCAAAAGCTAATAAAGTAGTTAAGAATTCTATTGGACTTTCCTATTATAGTATTCAAAAGACGCTAGTTACAGCTATAAAAAGAAGTTTGTTTGCGATAAATAATCCAGAAAATATAATTTCTGCCAAAATTGATACTTTAATATGGCAGAAATTAATTGATATTGAAAAAGAATCTATAGGAATTTAATTTTCGGCTTCTAATTCATTATCTATTTCGGATTTGATAATACTTTCTAAATTATTTAACAAAGATAATTCACTGTAAAGTTTTCCAGAAGTTTTATTTTTATAAGGTAATTCTTCAATTGACATAACTAATGAATATCTTACAGGAGTGTTTTTTAATTTGTTTTTATCAATATCGTTTAAAAGCTTGTGAAGTTTACAGTTTATAGCCAATTTTACTTGGATGTTACCATCGCTATCAAGGTTTTTGATTAAATTCTTTTTTGTTAGTTTTTGAGTTGTTTTCTGAACATTACTAAGCGGTTTCGATTTAAAATAGTAATCTTGAGACCAACTATTTTTCAGTTTTATATTTGAAATTTTATTATTATTTATACCATTTGAGGCGATCATTTTTCCGTTTCTATCATATTCATAATCCTCTAATTCTAAATTATCTGTTAATAAAAAAGCCATATGTATAGGGCAGTATGTAAACTCACTTTTTGAATTAGGTTCAAAACTGAAACATAAAGTTGAAGATATGTTTATAATATTTTGGGTTGTCTGTTCGAGGTGAATTAAGTAGCCAGGAAGTTTTAAAGAATAACATTTTAAACTTTCTGGATAAATGTCATCATCTAAAATTAAAGTTAGATAATCATCATTTGAATTTAATGTAATATTTTCGTTTGGAATGCCATTTCCAATGGTATGATTAGAAATCTTATTAAAATTTTCATTAGGTTCAGTTATGCTCGATGAATTAATTATAAGTGATTTTACAATTTGCATATTGTTTTTCAATGCCGGATACTTATTTATAATTCTTGCACATAAATTTGCAGCAAAAGGGGCGGAATAACTAGTTCCCGCATCTTTATTAAAAAATATGCCTTTTTGAGCAGATAGTATTTTTATTCCTGTTGTTGAGGGGTCTAATACTGTATCAAAATCACCTCCGTGACAAATAATATCTGGTTTAAATAATAAGTTATTAATTCTAAAAGGATTGATTTTTCCATTTTTATCTTTAAATATATCTAAATTCCAATTATAGTGAAATGTTCTACTGTAAATTGCTGGTGTAGTTCCAATATGTGAAATTCGCTTAATTGAATTATTTTCAAAATTATCGCTGTAAGCTCCGACAGTGATATTATTCATGCTTTCGGCAGGGGAACAAAGATTTGAATTTTCTAAATTATATAATTCGGGGAAATTTATAATAGGGCCTACTATGGGCAAAAGATCACGATTGTTGCCAATTGAAATAAAAATTAAAATATTTAATTCATGAGATAATTTATCTAATGCAATACTATATTCAGAAACTTTTTCGTGATACTTCTTATAATTTTTATATCCTAATGTTAACGTGAAAATCTGAACTCCATACTTATTATTTGCTTTTCTAATTAAATCAATAACATTATCTTTAAAAAGAGAACCTTGATTTTCGTTCATTACTTTAATACTTAATAGGAAAGCATCTGCGATATGTGTACCTAAATGATCTGGGTATAGTTTGTTACCTAAAGCAGCAATAGCAGCAACAGCTGTTCCATGATCTATTTCATCTATAAATGGTGTAGTATCAGTAATATTAAATGAATCATCCTTGATTAAAATAGGAGCTAATGGGGTTGTATTTTCGACTCCAGTATCAATAATTCCAATTATTGGAAGTTCTTCGCTACTAATAACATCAAAGCCAAATCCTTTTTGTGGTTGATTGTACAGATTGGGTTCAACTATTCCAGAAGCATAGGAATTTACGATATGTATAATGTCAAAATTATCAACAATTTCTTTGATGATTTTCTTATTATTAAATATCTCTATATAATTTCCATTTTCAGAGTAATTGTATTCTATATTTTTTTGATCTAAATATGACAGTAAACTTTGTAAAATGTTTTCAGACTCATTTAGCAAATTATTAAGATTAGTTAAATTAAGAAAAATATTTTCATGTATACTATTTGAACTAAATCTTCTTTCAGTTGAGAGAAAATCAAATTCTTGAATAAAGATAATATTTGGATTAAATAACCCTTGGTTATCATTATTTACAAAAGAGTCTAATTTGGAAATAAATTTTCTAAATAAATTCACATTAACAATAGCAAAAATTGCTTCAGTATTCCAATTTGAGTATGTTACTATTTCTAACCCAAAGTCTCTATAATATTCTTGTTCAAATTTAGACGAATCAAATACATTATGAAATTTTATCCAAATTAGATTAATTTCATTTGGAACCTCTATAGATTTTCTTTCTTTTCTTTTTTTGAGATTTGTTCTAAAGGAATTTAACGATCTCGCAAAATCAGATTTTTTATAGTCATAATTAACTTCAAAATCTTTATTTTCTTCAGATTCTTCAGAATTTCCTCCGTATCTCGATTTTTGTTTGAAAGTAGTAACTCCTTCTTGTGGATTCTTAAAATATAAATGATTTTTCATATTTTATAAGGTTAATTTGGTTTCATGGATATTTCTTCTAATTTATTAAATAATTTTTCAAAATTTAAATATATTAATAAATCATAAAAAAAGACTACGGCTTCCCGTAATCTCTAACATTTCTCCAATATCTCCCTAAAAACCCTCTCCATCTCACCTTTATCCGCTTTTCCTCCAGATAAACTTTTCGATTTCTCTTCATTCTCAGCGATTGTTTTCTCCAGAAAATCAAACAGTTCCCAATCGTTCGGATGGTAGTAAGATTCTCCTTTGGTTGCTTTTAAGATGACAAGATCTTCTATTTTTCTTTTGGTGGCTTCATCCGTTAAAACAAGCAGGTCATTGAACAGTACAGGAGGAACCGTTCCTTTTTCTATGATCCATTTTCCTGTTAATGTGGTTCGTAAACAATAAAAATAACTTTTTAATTTTACTTCATCAGTTCTGCAGGCTTCCAGATATTTCTTGCTCATACTCAGATAATGGTAAGAAACTGCAACCGGAGAAAAGCAGGCATCTGCCAAGGGTTTAAAGATTTCTACAAACTTTTCATCCGCTTTATAAACGATAGGAGAATAGAACCAGCTCAGCAAAGCCGCGTTTGACTTTAACAACAGATGAAACGTCTTTCGCAGATCCCAACCGGAACCATCCAGATCATCTTCTGTCATAAATTCTATCGTTTCATCCTTATCCCAGGGAGAAAGATACCAGTCTTTGTCGTGACGGTATATAAAACGTATATCAAAATCACTGTCAGGAGACGCAAAACCCCAGGCTCTGCTCCCTGATTCTACAGCAAGAAGGACTTCCACACCCCGTGCTGCTTCTATTTCTTTTATTTTTTCAAGTATTTTTGGTGTCATTGGTATTGATTGATGGTGCAAAGTAAAAGATGAAGTGCGCAATGTACTAGCGTAGCTGTTTTAAGTTTCGAAGTGCGGGTTTCGTGGGGATAGGTTTTAGGGTTTAAGTGTGGGAGAGTTTGAGAGTTGCGGGGTTCGGGTTTGTGAGTAAGTGAATATTGAGGGCTAAAATTTTCACGGTCTTGACCTTTTGTTTCTTTTGTGTCAAGACAAAAGAAAAGACTCATTGAATTTTACTAATATTGCACTTTTCCATTTAACGTAACTATAAACATCCATGTTATCATCAGAATTACAGCATAAAATTGATTTTAAAACAAAACCGTTAGGCGCATTAGGACATCTTGAACATATTGCCCACAAAATCGGAATGGTTCAGAAAACTACTTCACCACAATTACTCAACCCTCATATGGTGGTTTTTGCGGCCGATCATGGAATTGCTGCTGCAGGCGTCAGTGCCTATCCACAGGAGGTCACCTATCAGATGGTGATGAACTTCCTTGGCGGAGGTGCTGCCATTAATGTTTTTTGCAGACAGAATGGTATCAACATTAAAATTGTAGATGCAGGAGTGAATTTTGATTTCCCGGAAGGGCTGAATCTCATTGATAAAAAAGTAAGAAAATCCAGCCGTAATATTCTGGAAGAACCTGCCATGACTCCTGAAGAATACCATCAGGCGCTTAAAAATGGAAAAGCAGTGGTGAATGATATTGCTAAAAAAGGCTGCAATATCATTGGCTTTGGAGAAATGGGAATCGGGAATACTTCCGCCTCTTCTTTAATGATGAGCAAGCTCTTTGACATTCCTATTATCCATTGTATCGGACGTGGAACGGGACTGAATGATCATCAGCTTGACAATAAGATCAGTATTTTAAAAGAAGCTGTTGAAAAATACCCGGCTGAAATGTCTGAGGATGAAATAGCCCAGACCTTTGGGGGATTGGAAATTGCCCAAATGATTGGAGCCATAGAAGAAGCTTATCACCACAATATGCTGATCATGGTAGATGGTTTTATCGCAACAGTTGCTGTAGCCACGGTCTGGAAAAAGAATCCTGAAGTATTGAATAACTGTATCTTCTGCCATGTAAGCAATGAAAATGCCCATCCTCAGCTGTTGGGATTAATGAGAGAACAGGCCATTCTCAATCTGAATCTGCGCCTTGGTGAAGGAACAGGCTGTGCATTGGCTTATCCGATTATTCAAAGTGCCGTTAATTTTCTGAATGAAATGTCAAGTTTCGAAGATGCAGATGTATCAAATAAAAACTAAATGAAAGCTATAAAAAATGAACTGATTTACTTTGCAACGGCACTCATGTTTTTCACGAGAATTCCGGTTCCGTTTACCATTCCGTACTCCAGCGAGATTATGAATAAATCTCAGAAATATTTTGCCTGGGTAGGTTTGATTGTAGGGCTCATCAACGCTTTGGTTCTTTATCTTTCTACACTGCTTTTTAATCTTGAAATCGGGATTGTTGTAATGATGATTTCCAATGTTTTGCTGACCGGAGCTTTTCATGAAGATGGCTTCACAGACATGTGCGACAGTTTTGGAGGCGGATATGGAAAGGAAAAAATCCTGACGATTATGAAAGACAGCCGGGTAGGAGCATATGGAACGATAGGGATCATTTTGCTTTTTGCTTTAAAATTTTATAGTATTCAAACCTTAGGAATGAGTAATCCGGTGGGAGTTTTACTCATTGTTATTTTAGGGCATACAGTAAGCCGTTTTATTGCAGGAACGATGATCTATACTCACCAGTATGTTACGGATATCGATGTCAGTAAGTCAAAGCCTCTGGCCAATAAACCATTGGATGGAATGGCTTTGCTGGTAAGCTTCATCAGTGTTTTAGCCACTTTTGCCCTGGTTCAGGACTGGCGTTTGATTTTTGCTTTTGCTCTGGCTTATTTAGGAAAAATATATATGGGCTGGTATTTTAAAAAACATATCGGAGGGTATACAGGTGATTGCCTGGGTTCAGTACAGCAGGTTTGTGAAGTTTTATTTTATTTAGGAACAATCATCGTATGGAAATTCATCTGATCCGTCATACTGCTGTGGACAATCCTGAAAACCTGTGTTATGGTTTTGCTGAAATGTCTTTACGGAAAGAGTGTATCGAAGATTTTAAATCGTTGGATATTGATGGTCATTATGATGTAATTGTTTCAAGTCCTTCTGAGCGATGCCGTTTTTTGGCTGGTTATTTTAAATTTGAATACCAAACAGATGAAAGACTTCGCGAAATGAATTTCGGGAACTGGGAATTAAAAAAATGGATGGATATTCCAGAAGAAGAAATCAATCCGTGGTACAAAGATTTTGTCAGTGTAAAAGCCTTGGGTGGTGAAAATCTTCTCGAAATGCAAACCCGTGTTCTCAGCTTCTGGAATGAATTTATTCAGAGAAAAGATCTGGAAAAAGCACTTATAGTTACGCATGCCGGAGTTATTCGTCTGATCCTTCAGGCGGTACTTCAGTTTCCACTGGAGAATATGTTTACTATTCAGATTGATTATGGAAGGAAAGTGATCATTCATGTGAATGAAGAAGTTTTTTCTGTGAAAAAGGTGAATGTATAATTACCATAAAGGCTTTTATTCAATAGGAACGGATTTTAGTCCGTTTGGTAAAGATTAGTTTGTAGGCCGAATTCCTGTAAAAAACATACACAGAAATAGTACAATCCCGACCATTCTCCCAACTGAAGACGTGAAAATTCCCCTCCCTCGGAGGGGTGGCGAAAATTCAAAGAATTTTTGACGGGGTGGTTCTCAACGTTTACCCAACCAAACCGCCACAAAAAAACGCCACCCGATATCATCAGATGACGTCATAGAATTTATTTAAAAATTCTGATAAAACTATCTTTTTCCAGGTTTTCCAGTGAGAAATCAAAATCAGCTTCCGCTTTTTCTGTGGTAATCTCACCGCCAAGCTCTTTGATAAGCTCATTGAAAGACATCGCTTCATACCATTGCTGGTATAATGCACTTGTTGCCATTGCAGAAATCTGGCTATTTCCTGAAACATGAGCATGTCCGGCTCCGAAATTCAACAGTACGAAACATTGCTTTTCGTTCTTCGCTACAAGCATTCCCAGAACCATTTGCTTCTGAACAGAATTACATCTGGCTTCAGCAAAGAGTTGATTAGGATTCATCATATAATCGTAGGAAATATCATCTCCTTTTCCGATCACAATTTTATATCCACAGTTGGCATCTCCGCTGAAAACGTTGTTCATGACAAGTGTTGGCTCACAAAGGCCTTTATTGGCATAAAGATATTCAACAGCGCCATTAGGAGCAGAAGTCATATCTCCGGAGTACATCAATTGTCCGTTACCATGGTTATAAGCGGCATTCCAACCTATTTTTCCTGCGATGTTCAATCCGGAAAGATCAAGGTCATTGGCACCCCACTGATCTTCCCAATAAATACCTACAGCCAGCCTATCCGCATAAAAACAGGTTCCGGTAGGAATATTTCCAACAAACATTTTTTCAGAAGTTGGCAATGCAAATTCTATATTCTCAGGGAAATAGAATTTCTTGCCGGATAGGTTTTCATACTTCAGTTTCAAAAAGTCCAGAATAAAATCATAATTGAACTGATTCACGTAAGTTTCCTTACCTTTTTTAGTCCATGATTTTCCGTTTCGGATTCTGTAAACAAATGTATCCTGACCGTACATTCTGGAGTAACATGCTGACAATGCTTTGAATAATGCAAACGGTGTCGCATTTTCCAGCCAGTGCCAATCGCTGTTTTCCAGTAATGTATTGGTAGCATCATTCAATGGGTTTGAAACCAATGGTTTATGATGAACCTTAGATAACTTTGATATTTTATTGATCGCTTTGGGTGCTCTGTTTTTATAAGCCAGAAATAATGGTTTGAATCTGTTGAAAATTTCCGCCATTTTTTCTATTCCAAAGCTTTCAAACAGATATGTCGGATTGAAATTACTCTGCTTGATTAAATTAATCAAATCATCATTTTTGATTAAAAGCGTGGTGTTCGTCGTTTTATAAATGACATAACGCAAGAATTCAACAGGATTTTCAGGGTAAATATCATATAAGTCAGCAATTTTTATAATCGCTTCTTTATTTCTGATGTTTTCTTTTCCTGTAAAATCATATTCCAGCTCCGTATGTAAAATAGAAAGCAAATCATCAATGGTTTCTTCTTTTAAAGCAATTCCCGATCTTAAAAGAGCAAGACATTTTTCCTGCATTTGTTCCACAGAATAGGCTTTGATTACTTTAAAAACCAGCTTCATATCAGGAACATTCAAAATTTCATTGGGAATATAGATTTCACTTTGAAAATCGCTTCCATAGGTTGAAATATAATGAGTGATCTGTTCAAAAAATAAGTCAATTCTGGAAGTGTTTTTTATTTTCTCCCAGGATTTATGAAAGGTCTTATTCAAATCATTTCCATTTAATTTTTCCTTTGCATAAAAAGAGATGATCTCATTTTTTGCCCATAAAGCATCTGGTTCAATAATAAAACCATCATTGGAAACAAATGGTTTTTCGTCAGATTTTCTGGCCAGTACAGCATTGAATAATTGTAGTGTTTTCATTGTTTTAAGTTTAAAAAATAAGTGAGGAGTAGATTCATTAAAAGTGAAGGGTATAGGAACTCCTTTTACCTATAGTTTATAAAAAGCGGGGAGTATTTTTCCAAAAAATAAATATAGGAACTCCGTTTGCCTTGTAATTTGTAAAAAGGCGGAAAGTAAATCTGGAAATATAGGAACTTTCTTTGCCTTGAATTTTTTTTAAAATAACTTTTTAGTGCTGTGAAATTTGGTTTATTGTTTTTATTCAACCTAACGGGTTTCTAAAACCCGTTAGGTTTGAACATACTATTAAAATTATGCTTTTCTGAATTTCTTTTTTTTCTTCCACGGTGCATTCTTCTGAACATCTCCGGCCATAATACATCCGTAAGGCATCACTTCATCCAGAACTTCACAAAGTCCGTATTCTTCTATCTGTGCTCTTACATTCTTCGCACTTTTATAAGCGCTTGGAAGTTCAGAAATATCAATCTCATTAGAGTAGAAACGGATATCTAATCCTGCTGTTTCCTCATTGAAGATCTCCTCGGTCGTTTTATGGGCCAACGATCTCTTATGCTGGCTTCTGCTGAAATTTCTTCCTGCGCCGTGCGGAGCAAAACCTAAGTTTCTTTCATTGGTCTTTCCCTGGACAATCAATACCGGTTCTGCCATATTCAACGGAATCAGTCTTGGTCCTGTAATATCAGGCATGAATTTATCATCCAGCGGAGTTGCTCCTTTTGCATGGTAGAACAGGTCTCCATCTTTGAAAACGAAGTTATGTTCGTTCCAATATCTGTTTTCCTTCTCCATTTCCAGCTTATTCAGCACGGCATCATGAAGGGAAGTATGGTTTTCTTTGGTCCATTGTCTTATTAATTGCAGGGCTTTCCAGTACGATTTACCTTCATCTGTATCATAAGGAATCCAGGCATTTTCTCTTAATGTTTCAGGGGAGATTTCCTGTCTGAAACGGTTGGCGGTCTTCATTCCTTTATCATATAAGGCAGCACCCGGAGCTCTTGATCCGTGATGGGTTACCATCATTGTGTTTCCAGTATTTTTGGAAATTCCAACGAAAAGGAAATGGTTTCCGTCTCCCTGGGTTCCCATATGAGAACGGGCGATACTGATTAGTTTTTCATCATTTAAGAACTCATTTTCTCTGAAAGCATCCATCAGTTCCTGAGACATCGGCATCTGTTCACCTCTTGGTCTTCCTCCATATCCGAAGTGGGTTACAGAATGTGCTGCATCCAAAACCTCTTTAGGATTTGTCTTTCCAAAATCCGTCAGCATTACTGAACAACAGATATCGGCGCTATGGAATCCCGGGTGAATGGCATTTTGAGCCACGACCACTCCTCCCACCGGAATCTGGCCTTCAGGACCTGTAGGGCAGGCGTCCGGCATTAAAGCTCCGCCAACCAGAGTGGGAGTTTTCATCAAAACTTCCATGGTTTTGATTACTTTGTCCACATTATCATTTTCACTTTCGTGTTCTGCACGTATATTGATTATAAAATCTTTAGCTGTTTTATGAAGCGGAATAAGATCTGGCTGTTTGAACTGTACCAGATATTCTGCGATCTGATTTTCATCCAACTTATTCTCGTTGATATAGGTAATGGCATCTTTAAACCATTTTGCCGGTCTATATCCTAATTCGATTAAATGATTTCCATTAAATTCCATATTGTTTCATTTTGATGATGCAAAGTAATATCATTATTGCGCAATAGTTTTGCGTAGATAAAGAAATTTTAATTATTTTTACAAAAATTTATTAAAAGGACGAAAAAGCACATTGGCAGACTCGTAAACATAGTATAAAATAAAAAAACAAGGCTCATGGTATTATTAGAACAATTAAAACATTTCCCGGAAACCATCCAGTTTAATGATGTGATCGCTCATATTGATGAACATTATGAATTTACTCCTACTGCCTTTCAAAACGGAGATACAACCAATCAGGCCGGACAGAACAACGGTTCTTGCAAGGTCTTCAGTTTTGCAAGCATTAAGGATCTGACAAAAGAAGAGACACTTTGGCTGTTTGGTGAGTTTTACAGAGACGATGTCCTGAAAAATCCTGAAGGAACTGATCATCAGAATATCCGGAACTTTATGAAAACCGGCTGGGAAGGAATTACTTTTGATGCCAATGCTTTAAAAGAAAAATAATTATAAGAAAAGAGCAGAAAAAGTAATTTTTTATTTAAAACACCCAATCATTAAACACTAAGGTATGTCATCCAATAAAAATGCTCTGATCAGGTATAAAACATTAGATAAATGTCTTAAAAATAAATACAGAAAATACACGCTGGAAGATCTCATTGATGAATGTTCGGAAGCATTGTTTGAATTTGAGGGAAAAGAATCTTATGTAAGTAAGAGGACCGTTCAGCTCGATCTTCAGAATATGCGGAGTGAAAAATTCGGGTATGAAGCTCCTATTGAAGTTTACGAAAGAAAATACTACCGTTACAGTGATCCGGAGTACAGCATTCATAATATTTCTGTGAATGAAAGTGATCTGAAAGCAATGAACAATGCAGTTCAGATTTTAAAACAATTTAAAGACTTTTCTATGTTCAAAGAAATGAATGGGGTTATTCAGAAACTGGAAGATTCTATTCATGCCACCAGCCAGAAATCTATTATTCATCTGGATAAAAATGAACAGTTGAAAGGATTGGAACATATTGATATTCTGTATGAAAGTATTGCTAATAAAAAAGTGTTGAAGATCCTTTACAAAAGCTTTACGGCAAGGGAATCCAATATTTTTACAGTACATCCGCAGCTGCTGAAGGAATTCAACAACCGCTGGTTTCTGATCTGTCTTTACAAACAGAAAATGTATAATCTGGCACTGGACAGAATGGAAAGTATTGAAACAGATGATAGTCTGGTATATATTGACAAGGAACTGGATGGTGATGAATATTTCAAAGATATTGTTGGGGTCACCGTTTCAGAATCAATGGATCCCAGGAATGTGGTCTTTTGGGTGGATTCGGGAAATGCTCCCTATGTGAAAACAAAACCGCTGCATAAAAGTCAGGAGATCCTAAAGGAAGACCGTGACGGCACGCTGTTTAAAATATGTGTGCAGATCAATTTTGAGCTGGAAAGACTCTTGCTTGGGTTCGGAGACTCTCTGATTGTACATAAGCCCAAAAAACTACGGTTGAAAATGGAGGAAAAGTTCAGGGCAGGCAGTAAAAATTATCAGAATCTGATTGTTCCTGAGGAAAACTAAATTAGTTTAAATGTACCATTCACAGGGCTTTGTTGAAGATAATTTATTTTCATAATTTATCTTGGCTTGGAAATTGTAGTATTACCTTAACAATACCAAATTAATTATGAAATCAAGAATATTTAAAGCATTAATTGCAATCATAGCACCGCTGGCGATAGAGTATATCGTAAAAAAAATATCTGAGAAAATAGATAAAAAACAGGAAGAGAAAGAAAACGAAAAAAAGCAGATTACGGCTTAAACGTAAAAGTAGTTTACATTTAAAATTATTGAAAAGAGACTGTCATAACAAGGTACAGTCTCTTTTTTGTTGGTAATGGATCTTTTTAATGAGTACTGAAAACCACCCCGTCAAAAATTCTTTGAATTTTCGCCACCCGTCCGGAGGATGGGAATTTTTACGTCTTCAGTTGGTGTATTGGACAGGATTGTTTTTGTATTCCTTATAGCAAAGGCTGGATTCCTAAGGAATGACAAGCTGTTTGGATACATCACCGTTCCAATTGTGTCGTTCCGTAGAATCCCGGTTTCCCTACACAAAATCATAAATACCATCTTTCCATCCCAATACTTTGGAAGAGTCCGCTTTAAGCCAGTTTTTCAGAATTGTTGCATATACTTTTCTGAAATCCTCTTTATAAATAAGATCACCATCATTCAGATTCTGCAGATCAGGAAGTGTATTTAACAGTCCTTTTTTCTTAAGGTTTCCGCTGATAAAGAACATTTGATTGGCAGTTCCGTGATCGGTTCCGTTGCTGGCATTCTGTGCCACACGACGACCAAACTCTGAGAATGTCATTAGCAGGATATTTTTGAAGAGCCCATTACTTTTCATATCGGCCACAAATGATTTTACTGCTTCATTAATATCATTGAATAACTTTTTCTGCCGGTCATTCTGGTTGACGTGCGTATCGAAACTTCCCACGGAAAGGTAATACACCTGAGTGTTGATGTCAGATTTTATTAAAGAAGCTACCGTCTTGAAATCTTTTCCCAGCTGAGAATTGGGATAGATCAGCTCTGTCTTGTTAGCTTTGCTTTTTTCAAAAATATAATCGGCATTGTTGATGGTAGAGCCTAAAGTCTGATAAAGGTAAGATACCGTTTCATCATCGTGATGGTGGTCATAAAGAGATTTGAAATATTTTTCCTGGCTGGTCTGATAAAGTCTTTTAGGATCTTTAAAAGCAAATGCTTTATTATTTTCCCCTTTTAAAGCAAGACTTAGCATATCATCTACTTCCAGTGCCTGCGTCGGATGATCACAGCGATAACATTCTTCGTCCAGAAAACGTCCCAGCCAGCCTGTTTCCAGAAACTGATCACTTCTGCTTGCCGACTGCCAGATATCCATGCTTCGGAAATGCGACTTATCCGGGTTGGGATAGCCTACATTATTCATCACAGAAAGCTCTCCGTTATCAAAAAGTTCTTTAAAATAGGAGAGTGACGGATTAATTCCAGCCTCATCTGTAAGCGGTATAGAGTCATGAATAGCCAATGTCTTCCTTTCCCTGAAATAAATATCGTTTTTGGCCGGAATAATGGTATTCAAACCATCATTTCCACCCGTAAACTGAAGAACGACCAGAATATTCTGACTGGGATTCAAAGCTTCATCCAGCGTCATCGCTTTTAAGAAATTAGGCATCAGCATAGAAGCAGTAGCCAGGGAACTTATTTTGAGGAATTCTCTTCTTTTGATTAGCATAATTTTGTTTTTAGGGGTTAAGATGGCAGGTGGCAGATGACAGGTTGCAGGTTGTAAATTATAGGGCTGGACCGCATTTTATTTTTATAGCAGTGAAAACTAAATCAGGGAGGAGCCAAGTTATTCTGCGACAGCTATTACCTGCTGCCTGCAACCTAAAACCTCCTACCTAACATAACTGATATTCCGGAGTAGACATCAGGTTGATGACAGTCATTTTTATACTCTTGTCTGAAAAATTACTTACAGAGTTCATATCGAGGCTTTGGGTATTCTGCAGAAGATAATCTTCACAGTTTTTATAGGCGAAAAGCTTTTCAATACGATCCCAGTCGATGGTGATATTAGGGTTTTTAAAGCTTTTATTTAATGCTGTTTCACGGGATTTCATTCCCATATCGATATCGTCATCCTGCCGCGGGCTGTATTCCAAAGGACGAAGTCCGGACCAGATCTGTGGAACCTGAAGTCTAAGCATCAGAGTAGAACTGTCAATCCAAGCCTTTCCATTCGGCCATCCCGATACATTGGGTGGATAAAGGAGCATTTGTCCCAATAATTTCTGATAAACGATGAGGTTTTCAGGGTTCTGAATATGCATTGGAAGGATTCGCATGATTCCTGCCATCAGTTCTATAGGTGATTTTATCCTGTTTCCGATATTCTTCTGATCATAAAACCAGGTGCTTGAAAATATCTCAGTCATCAGCTTTTTAATGTCATATCCTGAATGGTAGAAATTGGCGCTGAGTTGATTAACAATCTCCTGGTCCGGTTTTTCATTGACGAAGAATTTATAAATCTTTGTCGTAATAAATTGTGCTGTAGTTTTCTGTTCCAGAATAATATTGAGCACATCATTTCCGTCAAAGTTGCCTGTTTTTCCTAAAAAAGTTTTGCTGCCTTCATCATGGAGATTTTTTCTTTCTTTAAAATTCCCTTCTTTATCATAACTCCATCCTGTAAAAGCTCTGGCACCTTCTCTTACATCTTTTTCAGTGTAATTTCCTCTCCCCATGGTAAACAGTTCCATCACTTCACGGGCAAAATTCTCATTAGGATGGTCTTTTTTATTCTGTTGATTATTCAGAAAATTCAACATGGCAGGCGACTGGCTTACTTCAAAAAGCAGATCTCTGAAATTGCCGAGTGCATTTTTCCTGATTGTATTTAAAAGCTGTTTGTTGAACTTTGGATTGATCACTCTTGAAGCAAAATGTCCATGCCAGAAAAACGCCATCTTTTCCCTCATCTGCTCTTTGCTGTTAACGATGGAGTTTAGAAAATTCAGGTTCAGTTCGTTATTTTGTTCCCTGTTGATCCGCTGCATTTCTTTTTTCTTTTCCGCAGGAGCCATACTGTTCATATAATCTGCTGCCGAAACCGGATCGAGAGTATCATAAGTGATCTCGCTGAAGCTTTCTTCTTTAAATAATTCATTCATCAACGTTTTAATGTTTTTATTTTTCAAATCATCAATTTGATTAACGCCAACACCAAAACCTGCCCGCCAGAGAAGATGCTTGTTTTTTACTAATGAATCTGCCATCATGGAGAATTTATTTTTTGATCTAATTTCAGGAAAAAGGTTAAACTCATAACGGGTTAAGGATTGTTAATTTTGTTTTTTAGGCGGGAAGAAATGAAGCTGGAAGTTATGGTGTACAGGACGGAGAAATTTCTCTTTACTTTCATTATAACAGACGTGAGTTTTCATATAAGGATATATTACTTCCGGCTTCCATCTTCTTGTTTGCTTTCTTGTTGCTATAATTCACTTTTCGAGGTCAGTTTTTGATAAATTTTGTTAAACAAATATTTAATTTTTGTTAAAATTAAAGTATTGATATTCATTATTTTATAAATTTTATTAATGTTAAAATCAATTAGAAACCTTTGCTTGGCATGATTTTTACATCCTCTTGTTTAGTAAAATTTAAAAATTAGAGTTATGAAAATGTTTAAACAAGCAATAGTACTGGCTGGTATTTTAACAGCGGGTATCGCAAGCGCCCAAAGTGCTCAAATGAACAATATGATCAAGGTAGGTGCAAATGTTGGTTTAGCAGTTCCCGCAGATAATCTTTCCGCTGCAGTAGGAGTGGATGTAGCGTACCAGAATCTGATTACCCCAGGGTTTGGATTAGGTATTGCATCAGGATATACTCACTATTTTGGAAAAGAGAACAACGGATATAAAAACAATGATGTAGGAGTAGTTCCTGTAGCAGCTTTAATCAGAATTTATCCAAAACAAACCGGTTTCTATTTCGGAACTGACTTAGGATACGGATTCCTTGTGGGGGATAAAGCAGTGGCGTCAAACACCAATGTTGAAAGAGCTGGCGGAGGGTTCTACCTTAAACCGGAGATCGGATACCACAACAGAGACTGGAATTTCTTCGTACAATACCAAAAGGTTTTTGTAGGAACCAAGGGAGATTTGCCAGGTCAGGACTATAATGTGGGGAATATCGGAGTAGGATTCGGTTACAATATTCCATTAGGAAAGTAGTTAGATTTAATATATAAACAATTATTAACCAAAACCTTTTCACGAAAGTGAAAAGGTTTTTTTGTTCTGTGCAGGATTTACAAAAACAATTATTATATTTGGTAAAATTTGAGGTTATGATTCTGAATCCAAAATTTCCACTTTATTTACCAGGAGTAGAGAACAGTAATAATGATAGTGTTTCTATCATTGGAGCAAGTCTCCGTGAAGATATAACAATCTTAGGCTATTTTGTTTCCGGGAACGGAGGTCTTGAGATAAAAGTAGAAAATACATATGCAACCAAAGAATATGCTTCCTTTTCAGATATTTTAAAGAAGTTTATTCAGGATAATCAGCTTGAAAATGTAAAACGTCTGGGAATGGCTGTGCCAGGTCCTGTATTGGACGGGAAAAGCAGTCCTGCAAGACTAGGTTGGCATTTAGATATTGCCGAATATACCCGCGATTTCGGGTTTGAAAGAGTAGATATGCTGAATGACCTGGAGGCTTCTGCTTATGGAATGGCTCTTCTTGAAGATAATCATCTTGAAGCGATCTATACAAGCGGACACCTTGAAAAAGGAAATGTAGCAGTTCTGGCTCCCGGAAACGGATTAGGAGAAGCCGGATATTTCTTTGACGGAAAATACCTGAGACCTTTCGCAACAGAGGGAGGGCATTCAGAATTTTCACCAAGAACCAACGTAGAAGTTGAATTTTACCAGTTCTTAAATAATATCTATGGTATTGTAAGCTGGGAAAATGTATTATCCAAGTCAGGACTATTCAATATTTACAGATTCCTGAGAGATGTGAAAAGACATCCGGAACCGGAATGGTTAGGAGAACGTCTTGCGCAGGGGAATTTTGTAGAAGAACTTTATAAAGCGGCTGTTGAGGAAAATGTACTGATCTGCAGAATCGCTTTGGATACCTTCCTTGAGTTCCTGGCTAGAGAGGCCAATAACTTAACATTAAAGTTAAAAGCTACCGGAGGATTACTGATTGCCGGCGATATTCCACAGATGATCGCAGAATATATCGACAAGGGGAAATTCTATGAGAAATTCAAGATCAGTGATAAAATGGAGGAAATGCTTAAAAACATTCCAATCTATCTGGTCAAGCAAAACCACACTGCATTAAATGGTATAGCACTTTATACGGCTTACTATCAGGTATAAAACAAAGCTCCGAAGAAATTCGGAGTTTTTTTATGGGATGATATTATTCATGAAAATTATAAATTTTATTGATATACATCAATGAAATCTATTGAATAAGATACCTACCTTTGTATTGTTAAATAAGTAAACAACTCTATTCAATGAAAAAAATATTTTTATTAGCAGTTTTAGCCGGAGGTTTAGCTTTCGGACAGTCAAAAAAAGTAGTAGCATCTGATGTACACTGGTGGGGATACAAAGTAGCAAAATCTGAGGCCAGCTCTCACGACGGTACTGTAAAAGTGAAATCCGGAGATATGGTAATGAAAGGAAACCAATTGGTAGGCGGAAGCTTCGTATTGGATATGACTTCTATTACTTCTACTGACCTTACAGGAGAATACCAGCAGAAATTAAACGGACATCTTAAGAATGGTGACTTCTTTGAAGTTGAAAAATTCCCAACAGCAACTTTCAAAATTACAGGAGTAAAGAAAAACAATGATAAAATCTACAATTCTCTTGTAACAGGAAACCTTACTGTAAAAGGAAAAACCAGCCCAATCTCTTTCCCTGCGAAGATTTCTTACAGCAAAGGAGTGGTAAGTTTAGTATCCAACAAATTCTCTTTCGACAGACAGAAGTTTGATGTAGCTTACAAGTCTACGATGCAGGACGTTTTTGTGAAAGATGATATTGATATGCTTGTAAAGGTAACTGCTCAATAAATTAATCAAAAAAAGATTATTAAAAGTGTAGAAGTTCTACACTTTTTTTTATTTTTGTTGAATTGTAAATAAAAAAGAATGAAAAGATTACTATTGTTTGCTATGATGTGCGCAAGCATGTCATTTGTTTCTGCCCAGAAGAAATTTGATAAAGTGTCAAAAGTGACTTCATCAGAGATCAGATGGTGGGGGTATAAAGTGGTAAAAACTGAAGAAACTTCCCACTCAGGAACAGTAAAGCTGAAAAGTGGAAAATTTAACTTTGACCATACGGTCCTGGTGGATGGAGAGTTTGTAATAGATATGAGAAGTATGATGGCGGGAGATGTTTCTGATGAGGATCAGATCAAGCTTACTAATGATCTGAAAAGCTCAAACTTTTTTGAAGTAAAAAAATTCCCCATTGCAAAATTCCATTTGACTAAAATTATTCCTTTGGCAAACAGTGAATACAATTCTACAGTGTACGGTGACCTTACCCTTAAAGGAGTAAGAAAAACAATTTCTTTCCCAGCGAATGTTTACGTTACCCAGTTCACAACATCTATTGAATCTGCGAAGTTCTCCCTAAACAGAAGAGACTTTAAAGTATTCTATCAGTCTTCATTGAAAGATTATTTCATTAAAAACGAAATGGATATTCAGTTCAAAGTTTCTACAGAAATGCTGGATAACGAGAATAGAATTCCGAAAAAGAAAAAGTAAAATATATTCTATTGATACAGAAGAGCAGTTCGTGAGAATTGCTCTTTTTTAATGCTGTTAAATCAAGGGAGCATTCCTTTATTTCTGTATTTTTTATAAATTAGTGGTATGAAAATTTATATCGTAAGCGGTCTGGGAGCAGACTTTAAAGTCCTTGAAAGAATAGAGTTTCCCAAACACTGTGAATTGATTTTTATAGACTGGCTTATTCCCGAAAAAAATGAGCCTTTCGATGCCTATGTCAAAAGAATGGCAGAGAAAGTAGATGATTCAGAACCATTCTGCCTGTTGGGGTATTCTTTCGGAGGAATCATTGTTCAGGAAATTAATCAATTGAAACCTGCAGAAAAGGTGGTGATCCTTGGAAGTATAAAATCCGATAAGGAAAAATCCAGATTCATCAGGACAGGCGAGGTTACAAAAATTCCAAGAATACTTCCTGTAGGTTTATTCAACGATAAAGCAGCCAACGTATATGCTGTGATCCGAAAGCTTTTTGATCCTAAAAATCCGAAACTCCTTCAATATTTTAAAGTAAGAGATCCTTATTACCTCAAATGGTCCGTAGAAAAAGTTTCCGAATGGAAATTTGAAGAGAATCCCAATGTCATTCAGATATTAGGTGATAAAGACATTGTTTTTCCGATCCGCTATTCCAATCCGAATTATGTGGTAAAAGGAGGAACACATCTTTTTCCGGCCACTAAATCCAAAGAAGTTTCCAAAATACTGTCAGAGATTTTTTCTGAAAAAATTGAAAAAGTTCCAGATTGAATATTTTTTTAGGGGTGTTTGATTTAAAAATGTAGTTTTTATGGAATTTATATTTAAATTTGATAGGGTTAAATATAAATTTTATGAAAGTAGGATTAAAATGGATCGTTTCATTCTCTGTTATCGCAATCGTTGCCATTGGTGGCTTATTCTGGAATCCGGCCGCCGATATTCCTGATACAAGGGAATTTTTAAGTGAAGATAAAATTGTCGGCGCTGATGTTGCCTGGATTCTGGCCGCGGCAGGACTTGTTTTGCTCATGACGCCAGGACTTTCCTTTTTTTACGGAGGAATGGTCGGAAGGAAAAATGTAATTTCTACCATGCTGCAGAGTTTTATTGCCTTAGGCGTTATCTCCATGGTGTGGGTAGTCGTAGGCTTTTCTTTATCTTTCGGTGAATCTATCGGGATTACAATAGCCGGAAAGCATTACGGTATCATTGGAAATCCGCTCAGTTATCCCTTTTTTAGCGGGGTAGGAAATCTACCTCATAAACTGATGGCTCCCACGATTCCTTTTATTCTTTTTGCCTTGTTTCAGATGAAATTTGCTGTTATTACTCCGGCAATTATTACCGGATCTTTTGCAGAAAGGGTTCGTTTTATATCTTATTTATTGTTCATTGTTCTTTTCAGTATATTTATTTATACGCCGCTTTGTCATATGGTGTGGCATCCTGAGGGGCTTTTAAACAAATATTTCGGGGTAAAAGACTTTGCAGGAGGAACTGTTGTGCATATGAGTGCTGGTTTTGCTGCACTTGCCGGAGCTTTGGTGGTAGGAAACAGGAAGAATCCTCATCATGAGCCGTCCAATATTCCGTATGTGCTTCTGGGAACAGGAATGCTGTGGTTCGGATGGTTCGGATTTAATGCCGGATCTGCTTTGAGTGCTTCTGCATCTGCGGCTACCGCTTTTGGAACAACTACCATTGCGTCTGCTTCAGCGATGATGACCTGGATCTTTTTTGACAGAATCAATGGGAGAAGTGTATCGGCTTTAGGAGCCTGTATAGGAGCTGTAGTAGGATTGGTGGCAATAACTCCAGGGTGCGGTTTTGTAAGCATTCAGGAAAGCCTTTTTATCGGATTTATCACAGCAATCGTGTCCAATCTGATGGTGAACTGGAAGGTTTTAAAGAAAGTAGATGATACCCTCGATGTTTTTGCCTGCCATGGAGTAGGAGGGATTATGGGAATGATTCTTACCGCCATTTTTGCTCATGGTGAAAAAGCAAGTCTGCTTCATGGTGGAATTGATGTTTTTCTTCATCATATGGCAGCCCTTGTTTTGGTTTCTGTTTTTACTTTTTTAGGTTCATTAATTTTATATAAACTTACAGATTCCATGATCACCTTAAGAGTTTCTGAAGAGTCTGAAAATAAAGGGCTTGATCTTTCGCAGCATGAAGAATGCCTGCAATAGCTTTTATATTGTGATGATATGTTGATATCATTAAAAATTTGAAGGTATATTTCAGGATTTATCATGTATCTTTGTTTCTGAGGAAAATGACGAATCATTTATGGAATCAATATCGGTTTTTGAAATTATTAAAGTAGGAATAGGTCCGTCCAGTTCACACACGATGGGACCCTGGAACGCAGCAGCAGCATTTATCAGGATTATAAAAAGAGAAAGATCAATAGAAGAAGTTAAAGAGGTTTTTCTTGAATTCTTTGGCTCACTCGCAAAAACGGGAATCGGGCACGGAACTGATATTGCGGGAATGCTTGGGTTGAATGGAGAGGATTTTAAAACGATCAATACTTCAAAAATTGATGAAAAGATAGATTATATCAAGAGTACTCAGACCATTAACCTTGGTGGTGAAAAGGTAATTCCGTTTATCTACGGACATCATTTGATTTTAAACATGAAAAAGAGCCTTGATTTTCATCCGAACGGAATGATCTTCAGAGCTGTTTTCGAAGACGGAACAGAACTTGTGCAGGATTTTTATTCTGTAGGAGGTGGTTTCATTGCCAGCCAGGAAAAAAACTCTATTCAGAAGCAGTGTGTACGTACACTGTATCCGTGTCATAAAGCTTCAGATATTGCAAAATACTGTGAAAAGCTGGGATTTGATAAAATGTCAGATTTGATTTTCATGAATGAAGAAAGCTGGAGAACCCAGGATGAAACTAGGCAGGAAGCACTTTATATCTGGCAGCAGATCAAAGAATGTATCTACAAAGGTGTCAATAAGGAGGGAGTTCTTCCTGGCGGACTGAATGTTTCCAGAAGAGCCGCAGGAATCAACAGAAAGCTGCTCGGAGATAAAATCTATAAAAACAAAGACGAATGGTTCCAGCAGGTGGTAGACGCTGAAGAGAACTTTACAAATATCAACAAATGGATTGCCTGCTTTGCACTGGCAGTGAATGAAGAGAATGCAAGCTTCGGAAGAATTATTACCGCACCTACCAATGGCGCAAGTGGAGTTATTCCGGCGGTATTGATGTACTCTCAGGCATTTACCCCATTTACGAGTGAGGAGGATATTATAAGATTCTTGCTTGTAGCGGGAGAAATCGGGACCTTATTCAAGAAAAATGCAACCATTTCTGCAGCAATGGGAGGATGTCAGGCGGAAATCGGAGTATCTTCTGCAATGGCAGCAGCCGGACTTACAGAAATCTTAGGAGGAAGTGTAGGACAGGTATTAATGGCGGCAGAAATTGCGATGGAACATCACCTTGGATTAACCTGCGATCCAATTAAGGGACTGGTACAGATTCCATGTATTGAAAGGAATACGATGGGCGCGATGAAAGCCATTACAGCAGCCAATATTGCACTGGAAAGTGATCCCACCAAGGCAAAAGTAACATTGGATGAAGTGATTCTGACCATGTGGGAAACCGCTCAGTCGATGAGCGACCGTTTTAAAGAAACTTCGGAAGGCGGACTGGCCATTGCAGTCAACGTTCCGGAATGTTAATAGAAATCATTTTATTTCAAAATATAAAACCCTTAGCCACTATGACTAAGGGTTTCTTAATAAAATAAAAGTAAAAACCGTCGGGCTTTTAGTATCGTATAAGGATTTTTATCTTAAAATTCCTCTGATTCTGTTGGCGTTGGAAATCAACTCTTCAAGGTATTCATAGTTTTCTTTTTCAAGCGCAGATTTAAATTTTCTGAGCTGAGTGATATGTTCGTTCAAAACGTCCAGCACATTTTCTTTGTTTTGTTTAAAGATAGGAACCCACATTTCAGGATGCGACTTGGCAAGACGAACAGTACTTGAAAAGCCGGAACTGGCAAGCTGGAAAATCGTTTCTTCTTCACGTTCTTTTTCCAATACGGTATTGGCAAGGGCGTAAGATGTAATATGGGAGATATGGGAAATATAAGCGGTATGAACATCATGATCTTCTGCATTCATATAAATCATGTGCATATCGAGAGCATTGACTACTTTTTCAACGGTAGCCAGAGCATCGTCGGCCGATTCTTCTTTGTTGCAGATGACACCAGCTTTTCCCGAGAAACTTTCAGCAATAGCGGATTTTGGACCGTTGTTTTCCGTTCCCCACATCGGGTGGAACGCTACAAATCTTGAACGTTTCGGATGGTTTTTTACCGCATGTACAATGCCTGCTTTGGTGGAACCTGCATCCATTACCGTCTGCTGGTCAGACACAAGATCCAGAACAGAAGGCAACAGTTTTCGTGCAGCATCTACAGGAATAGCAAGAATAATCAGATCCGAATTTTTAATTCCATGTTCAAGATCTACTCCCGCATCAATGATTTTAAGTTCCAGTGCGTCACTGATATGCTGTGTATTGTTATCGATTCCGTAGATGAAGCTGGCCAGGTTTTTCTCTCTTAATTTCAAAGCCATCGAACCTCCGATTAATCCTACTCCAATAATACTTATTTTCATCTTTTTACATTTTTTAAAATAAAAAAACCTCGTCCCTAGGACGAGGTTTTAAATTATATTCATAAGAATCCCTATCCCAGAGCTGAGGTAAAAATTCTATAATAATATGTTCCGTTGTTAAAAATCACAGAGCAAAGGTATAAATATTTTTTTAAATGAGACGAAATTTTCTTTTCTAAATTGTATAGGGATTAATAGTTTGTGTAAGCTTCATATTTTAGCAAGTTCTTTTGTGGGGAAATCTGAGAGGTATATTATTCAGATTTTATCCTGCTTTTATGAACATATCCCTTTTTACCTTCTTTAAAAACCACTAACCACCAATCTCCGTTTTGGTCTAAAACTTCAACTTGTTCACCTGTGTTGATCTTTTGCAGGATTTGGGAAGAAGAGTTTTTCTCCTTTCTTAAGTTGGTAAAACCATCACTATCCTGAATGTAAAAGGCTGTTTTATTTTGACTTTTCTCTACTCTACATTTTTTTGCTCGTACATTTTCTTCAGGAATGGGTATTATTTTATCAGTCCATCCGGATTTCTGGATATCAATATTTTGGGGAACATCGCAAATATATTTTACTGCATCCTGTGAAATATCTGACATTGTTTTATAGATAATATTTTTAAGAAGCCAGGTGTTATTATTTAGGATAATATGATATTCTTTTTCATAATATCCGCGGTCAGGGAAGGATGTTTTTATAGTGAACCCTTTATTTCCCGATATTGGAAGGATATCATTGATAACATTACCTCCATCCTCAGAGAAGTTTCTTGTTTCCAGTGCTAATGTATATTTACCTTGCTTATCCCCCAAAAAGATAAATAAATTTTCTCCTTGATAAGGTTTGTTACTTACAATTTTGTCAGAGATTCCATCCTTGTTGACATCAAAGGTTTTTATGAAATAATCTTCATTATCGATGTAGGTTTCGAATGAGCTTCTTTTAGTTTCAGCTGATGGCTGTCGAAGCTTTACAATACCTTTGTTTTTATGTTGGGAAGAGCAGGTGAAACCGAGTGTTAAAGCAATAAACAGGAATATATTTTTCATTAAATTTACTTTGAAGGTTTTAAAATCAGTAGGCTTAATTTCTTTATTTATTCAATACTATAAACTCTATTTATATTGGGTTTTCCGTCTGGGTTAATATTAGTTTTTTTTCAGCAATTACAGAATAAGTTTTTCATCATTTGCTTTCAGAATTATTC
>NZ_SCNC01000027.1:0-65245 GCF_005503635.1 Chryseobacterium sp. 2VB | reverse complement strand
ATAATGGGCTTTTAGATATGCAAAAAAGGAAACCGCATTAGTCTCCCTTTTCAATTTTCTGTATCATATAAAAGCTTACTTCATTTTGTAGCGAATGTATTGTTATAGCACAAATAAAGTGAACCTACAAAAATCAATTCTGTAGGTTCTTTTGTAAATATGAAAACAATTTTATTATCTCGATTGAGTCTTACATCCTTTTGTTGTTTTATACATTTTTGGTTTCAGCTTCATTCACTACTCAATACCATTCATCCACCTCCTCATCTGAACTCTATGAGCAGGAGTCTCTTCGATTCCTCCTGCAAGAATATCCATTACTTTATCCCACAGATTCTTTTTCTTAGATTGCGATGCTTTTAATTCATAGTAAGCCTCTAAATATTCTTTTTCATACTCACCAGCCTCCTCTTCAGAATAATGTAACGGAATATGTTGAATAATATCCATCGTTAAAGCATCCACTTCTCCAGGTTCTAATGTTTCCATTATTCTGAGTTTTAACTTATAAGTTTCCGCTATTGACAATATATTATCTAAGGCTTTAAAAACTTCTGCCCAGTGATGATTCCATTTTTGTAGGTTTTCACCTACGAAAATCACATCACCACCCTCCTTTAGCTGATCCATACTGGTCATAATTAAATCTTTATAATAATCAGTCATTTCCCAGCCTTCCACTAAGTTGACAGCATCTCTGTTCTTAAACTTTTCTTCAATTCTTTCGAGGATTTTAAGCTGATGATCCGAATTTTCCAATAACAGGGCTTTCTCTCTCAGCCACAAATTGATAACCATACTGTTGTTCGTTGATGCAATTAACTTTCCACATTCACCAATATTCACCCTTATTTGATTATCATTGGTACGAATCTCCTGATTCGTTGACTTGATTTCTACAGCCAGTTTTCTTAAACTTTGAACTGCCTTTATTACAGGATTAAATTCCTTTTCCATCTTTTGTTTGTTTTAATTATGAAATTTTTTTTTATTCTTAAATACAATATAAACTATACCCCCCATCAAATAAATTAATAATTGTAGAAAAAAAACGATGGGAGGTATAGTATCATGCTTACTGTGAGTAAACTTATCAATAAATGATTTCAAGTAATAACAGTCATCTATTTGCCCACAAAAATGAAGTAAAAACAACAAATCATCAAAAATCACAATACGTATTATCTACGTATAAAAATTCATGAGTAACTAACAAAACAAAACCAACTAATGAAAATAATAGGAACAAATTATTTTCCTTAACTGTATAGTTCTCCACAAAAAAGAGCTAAAGTATACTTAATACAAGAACATTATCAATAAAATGCAGCTGTAAGTATTTTACACGTACGTCAATTTTAAATATTATAATGCTTTTCTTTTACTTTTGTTATAAATTTTAAAAGATGCTGAAATAATTCTCTATAAAACCCATGAATATACAGAAGTATCAATTTTTGAAATAGTCATGTCTGTATTTCGAAAAGCTATTTTATACAATTTTTAAGATATACAGCAATTAATTTCAAACTTTACAATTTATAATATTACCAGTATGAGTGTTAATAATCAAATAATCGAAGACAATCGAAATTTGTATGATAGTATAGACAATACTTATCCTTCAGCAGAAAGGGTCTCTATAACTACGGAAGTAATAAACAACATTAAATGCCATTGGTTTGAACCCGAAAACCCTAAATCAGATGAATTAGTGATATATATTCATGGTGGTGGCTATGCTATTGGCTCATTTCAGTCACACAAAGCAATGGTTTCCCATTTTGCTAACCTATGCTTTAGCACCAGAAAAACCTTATCCAAATGGATTGAATGATATTTTAAGTGTTTATGAATACGCCATTCAAAATTTTCCAATGCATCATCTTTATCTCTTTGGCGACAGTGCGGGAGGCGGATTGGTTATTGCATCCGCAAATGAAATCAATAAGAAAAATTGGAAAACACCAAAAGCAATATCATTAATTTCTCCCTGGTATAATTTGGAAAGCAATAATCCTTCGTATGACAGCCGCCAACATTTAGACCAGATTTTAAATAAAGAAATGGTAAAAAGCTTTGCTTATGCCTATACAGGAACCCAGCTATCCGCTGCTGATCCAAGCCAACTGACTTTTAAAACTTTTCCACCGGTATTTATAGGTGTTGGTACCAATGAAATATTGTTTGATGATGCTATTAATTTTTATAATATGGTCTATCAGATTCAACCAAATTCTCAAATAAAAATTTATGGCGGAGAAGGACATGTGTTTACACAATTGAATATTTCAAGTCATGCTGCACAGGATCTAATCATGAACATTGAGCATTTTTTTACCAGTACTGATAGTGAATAGAATTTGAGTTTAGTATCATTTCCATCACTCTTTTTACTTCTGTTTATACCATTCATTGATAAAAAATGGTGAAATGCACATCCATATCTTACTGTTAATCGATTATTTCTATATATATACCACAAATAAGGGCTGTTTTACTATTAAAACAGCCCTTATTTATGGTAATAGAATTCATGGAAGCCTTACTTCAGCCCATTAAAGTCCTCTTTTATGCAAAAGGTCTACTACAGTATTATGAATGAATTTTTCCTGTGGAGTGTCCACAGCACTTCCAGTAATATTGACGTTAAAAGCGGCAAAATCCCAATAAAAGATAGCCCGTCCCCCATTATTACCCATGATCCAAACACCAGGATCTGTTCCCATGGTCGGAAGAATAATACTGTTCGGAGGTAATTGGGTAGAAGCTATTCTTCCATAAGATCCCCCGATCCCTGAAACCGTGATATTTCTTGCGTCTCCAAAAATACCGTTATTAACCATATCATTTGTAGAAGTTGTTTTTATAACACCGGATCCTATGCTCCCTGTTCCTCCCAACATATTGAAAATAGTAGTACCTACATTACTCCTTAACGTTATTATGGCAACTCCCCCCATCTCTATATATTGCTTAATCTTTGTGGCCTCAGTAGCTGACATCTCAACAGATCCTGTAAAGGTCAGATCATATGTCTGAAATAATTGGGCTGCACTAAGAGTAGATAAAGCAGATGTGATATCTGTAAAGGTAAATGTATTACTTACAAACGTACCATTAGGACCATAATTTGCCGTATTAGTGAGCTGAGATTGTAAAGCCGTCGATAAATCGCTTGTATTCCAGCTACCAAAACGAAAATTTCTCAGAATTGAGGTAGTATTAGAACAATTTAAAGAAAGTTTGCTCCAAGTTCCTGTAAGGGTACCTGTACCAGCCGGAGTCCCTGTAAGATTATAGGTAATAATCTGAGTTTGTCCTGCCGTCAATGCAACACTCGCTGGCGAAACAGAGGATACTGTTATCCCGCTGCTCGCTCCGCTTAACACCAAATCGCTGGTTTGAAGTGTAAACGTTGCGTAGCAAAGGAGTTATTGGTAAGAGTTACCGTAAACTTTGCACCGCTCATAGCTACCCCATTTAAATAGGTTCCTTCCAACCCGTTTTTTGTACAATCTGCAAGCATCGTAGGAATTGTTGTTCCATTGCATTGATCACATAAACACTCTGACCACGCTATTCCGTTATAAAATCTGGGGCATTTCCAGGTAGAGTCATACATCATCGTCCCTTCGGCAATACTCCCACCCTGAGGATTAATAAGGTTCGTGGGGGTTGTATTGGCAGGAAGCACCAATCCCATATTATAAGTCGCGGTATTGTTAATATCTAATGCACCTCTGGGAGAGCTTTTACCTATTCCCATCTGCCCTGAAATACTTAAGCTCATCACTCCTAAAAAATAAATAACAATCGATTTATTTTTTTTCATCTTTTTGTTTTAAAATTTTCTCCAAAGCAACGCATAAATTGAGAAGTGGAGAAAAAAGCGCTATACGTATAAAGTACGTATCATTATAAATAATCATATTATAGAATGTACAATGGGAATACAACAGACCATTTATTATAATAAAATGTAACATATAAAACTCAATTCTGCAAAAAATAGAATGGTGTTACAGAAATTTTTTAATATAAACATTGATTATATATATAAAGTCATTTTCACCATTATCCAAAAAAAAAAGAAAACCCAGAAGAAAAACAACTTTTAGTAAAGAATTAACGTATGATTATAATATGAACATTAGAAATAGATAAAATTTACCACAAAAACACTTAAATTTTAAAAATAAACTGATATTATGTTTTAAACGTAATCTTTTCAGCTAATATACCTCTAAATAGTGTAATATCTTTACTTTAAGAGGAATTTCAGGCAATGCAGTATAAATGCAGTGCATTTTATTTAGCATCTACAAGGAATTACTATAACTTTACAATACAAAATAAAAACAATCCATATTGAAGTTTGCATATTATTATTAAACTTAAATTTCACTACAAAATTAGTATTGTTTCCTTAAAAAAAAACCTTTTTTATTAATTTAATATTTACTTAAAATGAAAAAAAATTTATTATTCACAGCAATCCTTAGTTATGGATTATGTACTGCCCAGGTAGGAATCAATACAACAACTCCTCAAAAAATGCTTCACGTCAACGGATCGTTGCAGATCGTGAATGAGCTGAATGTAGGAGGAAATGCTTCTACACCCGGGTCACCAGGCACAGATGGGCAATTTTTAATATCTAAAGGGCCTGGAATTGCTCCGCAATGGACTTCAGTCAGCATACCTGTATTAGATGTAGGCGCCTATAAGTTAAAAGGAGTTTATCAGTTTAACTTAAATGATGTATTTACTAATACTAATGGTAACTCTTTAACACTAGGAAGTTTTAATAACATAAACGTGGGCAGTTCTAATAACTTATTACTGATAGAATTCCAATCTTCGGTCTCTGTTCTTTCTTTATCCAGTGGAGAAGGAATGTCGTATCGATATAATTTATCCGGAAATAATGGTATTGTTAGCTCTTTATCTCCCTATTTTTATATACTTTCTAGTGGGTTCAATCCTATGAATAATCTTACATCTTATAAATTTTTTTTAAAAAACGTAACCCCCAACACCTATAATTTAACATTGGAAGCATTTAGAAGTAACACAGCAGGAGCTGCAGCAGCTTCAAAATTTATACATTTTAACAGAACATACAGTGACTCCAGCAACTTTATTACTGATGGGAAAGCTATTATTTATGTTTATGAACAATAATTTTTTTGATTGTCCATCTATTTAAAAGTTGTTTCTTGATAAATTCAGTTACTGACTTATCCCTTTAATTAATACTCAAGATTAATGATTGATAAAGTTTTTTTATTGACAGCCTTCGACAGGCTCAGGGTGACACCCCGAATACCAACCGAAATTGTTAAGCCTCGTCAGGCTGAGCCTATCGAAGCTATTATTAATAAAAGGGATAGGTCAATTCAGTTATTACGAAAAATATAAAATAGAAATTATTTAAACTTTTTGAGCTGATGGATGCAACATGCTACAAATGAAACCACATGTTTATTACCAAAAAACAATATCAAAACCGGTTTTAAGCACAAGAGAAAGGAATTTATTCCTTTTAAAAACGAATTTTAAATAATGTAGTGTAAATGAAGTGTGGTTTTCTTTTGCATTTCCATGAAGTAACTAGAAGTCATTAAAAATAATTGATCCATCATAACAATTGTATTTTTAATCTCCTGCTTCGTTTAAAAAGCAGGAGATTTTTCATTTAATTTTTTAAAGTTTGTTATTGTTGTAGAGGGATAATTCTATGATGGAACTACTATAAAAAAGTGATCAGGAAAATGATGAAAAAGCTGTATAGATTGGCATAAGTGAAGAAACATTGAGGAGAGGACTTCCAGCTTTTTGCCAATAAGAAAACTTATCGATGACTACTCTTTCTCATTATTTATATAGTTTTTAGAAACGTTTGTTTTCAAGAAATTCAAATATCTATGTTTAGATATGTATAGACATTTACATGACTGAAATAGAATACCTGACAAGATGTTAATAAATAAAAAAATTACAAATCCTTTTTATAAAGCTGAGCACTCATGGTAGCTTTTCCCCAGTTATAGTTTTCACCACTCGCACTTTGCATATTATACCGAACAATACAGGGTGAACCTGTAGTACCACTCAGTTCTAAATACCCATTTAACGAATAAACAACTGTCATATCGCTGCTTGAATTGTTTTCAATACGTTCAATATATGAAGCACTTATGGTAGACATTTTTGCTCCGTTTGACCCTGCTGGAAATGAAAACTTTCTCGATCCAGCAGGCATTTCAATACCATTTTTAAGAAAACGGACTCCATAATAAAGTAAGGCTGCATTAGCACAATCGAAATTTCCACCCATCCCCAAAGGAACAGAATAATTAACAACCACCTGCACATCTTTATTAGCGGGAATTACTACACTTATCGTCATCCCTATATTAAGATTATTCACTTGGCTTCCAAAAGGCCAAGATCCTGTTATATCTCTATCAACAGGGTTTGCAGCTACTATAGAATAGACATCGTCCAAAGTATATTTTCCAGGAGGATGTAAAGCTGTTACCGGCAGTCTTTTCCCAACACCATCGGCATCTAAGACCATAACAAGATCTGTCGGTAATAAGGTGCTGTATTGAGGTACTGTTCTAAAGCGGACATTACCATTCACATCAAGAGTTTGTGTAGGAGATGCCGTATTAATTCCTACCTGCGCGTATATCACTGAAGCGAGAAACACATTTAAAAGTAATACAAGTTTTTTCATTTTTTTTGTTTTTAAAATCTCTCACAAAGAAACAAATAAACTGGGGAATTACGTAAAAACACAATACGTATAAAGTACGTATGCTTCAATACAATAACACCATTGAGATTGCAGTGTAAATAAGGTGCATAACTTTATTGAAAATTTACTCATCAATCAATATTTTTTTTTAGAAAAACAAAAATACATTCCTGATATATTTTAAAATGTATACATGACATTCTATTAGTTTAAGGAAATTATTAATCAATAAAAAAAAGAAAACCAGTAACTCTACTGATTTTCTCCTATTAGCAACTATTTAAATTTCTATCATCATGATGATCTTAGAAACAATTTTCGTAAAATTTCAGTTTATATTGATAGAGTGGATAAATAATCTACAATCCCGGATACAAACTTTACACAGATCCGGCAAAATCATTAAAATGCACCGCTCTCAAAATTAACAACTACTTTCAACAATTATAATAAAGTCCAATCTCGGAGTATACTGCAAACTGAAGAAAGTTTATTAAAGTCAACTGATCCTTTATATCTGATCTGTTTTTTGATTATTTCATAAAGGAACAAAAAAACCAAGAGATTACCTCAAAATATGATACGTATAAAGTACGTAAATTAACACCGATAAAAATAATAAGGGACACAGGGCGTATCTATATGTTACTTTCTGGCAATATTTTGAATCCATATATACAGATCTTCATCAGTAGGAACATTAAATTTTTTACGAATATTATATTTGCGGGTCTGAACAGTTCGGGGAGATGTAAAAGTAAATTCTGCAATATCCTTAGTAGAAAAATTAAGAAACAAATAAGCACAAAAAGTAAGTTCACTTGTTTTCGAGCGTGGGGATATTTCCAATAATTTATTTCTGAACTCAGGATATACTTCATTAAAACGCGTAAAAAATTCCGGTGAATTTTCTTTAGCCAGCTGAACAACTTCAAAAAAAGATCTATCCAGTTTTTGCTGAAGAATTTCTGCTTCCTTTTCTTTCATCAACAAAGCATTTTCTTTTTGCAACAGCCTCTGAGCTTTTTCTGAAATTACTTTTTTATTTCTTTTGTACATACGAAGATACACTACAGCGATCCCCAACAATATAACCAAGAAAAATGCGGAAACCACAATTACAACTGTATAATTCTTCTCAGAAGCTTTCTTAATCTGATCTTTGAGAATTTGATTGGAAATATATTCTATTAATCGCTTATTTTCTAAGTTTAACCTATTTTCTAAGAGTAAGACCTTCTGATTATATTCTTTTGATGCTGAATTATTCCCGCTCTTTGAATAGGCAGATGCTATCAGAGAATAAAGCTCAACTTCCTCCGACTTAAATTTATTTTTCTTTACATTGTCTAAGGCTAAAAAATAATGTCTTAATGCAGCTTCCGGATTATTCCTGCTCATCTCCATAAGTCCTCTTCCCTTTTCGCTGGCAGCTGTATAAGGAAAATTGTATTTCTTCATCAGATGGTCCGCTTTAGCAAAAGAATATGCTGCAGAGTCAAGCTTGCTTTTATATATATAATAATGTCCCAGTGAGGAATAAAAATTAATTGCATTGGCAAAAACACTTTTTTCATTGGACTTATTTAAAACATTTTGCTCTTTCTTTAAGTACACATACATTGAATCAAACTTTTTAGCTTCCTCATAAGAGTCAGCTAAATTTTGAAAAGCCAGAGACAAAGCCTGATTTCGCTTATCCTCATGTTTTATTTTATCAATGTAGCCAATTCCCTCCTTGAATATTTGAATTGCTCTATTCTTAAACTGCATATCATTATATATCCTACCTTTGATCCTGCATATTTCTGAAAGCTCTACAAAATCAGATTGTGCAAATTTTTCCTTTTCTGCAATAGAAAGATATCTGAGGGCTTTTTGATAATCCCCTAATTCATACAATCCACTCGCAATAAATACACAGGAAACAGCCTTTCCTTTTGAATATCCAATTTGCTCACTTTTAGAAAGTGCTGTTTTTGAGTTTGATATAAGTTTTACAACATTAAGATTGAATTGTTCATTATAGGCAGCCAGTATAAGGCTGTCTACTTCTTTTTGAGTGGGAAGCTGGGCAGCAAAAAAAAGAGGAAAGAAGAAGAGTGTCAATAAATTTTTTTTAATCATAGATGAATTTTTCTCTGTTATATTTTTTAACAAAACATATTCATATTTATTACAGGAAAAGCAATGGGACTTTGCTCCGATATTTATTCTTATCAACCAATGCCTATCTGAGCGTCTACGTAAAAAACAAAAACCGCATAACAATTTTAGCTTGTTGAATCAATTAACCAGCCTCAATGTATGATGAATTAAATCAAATTGAAATTGTTTTAATTTGGAAAACAAATTACGCATCATTGCCCTATTTTAACAATAATTCCCAATACGATTATTATTGATGCAAATTTACAACAAACTTAAAAAAAGGGTCATACTGCATTCGCACTCAAAAACACAAAACACTGATTTTTAAAAAGTTACATTCAATTGCAGTATAAATGCAGTACCTTCAGAATTATAATAATTTTCTTTGTTACAGCATTAAGATCCATTTATTAAAATCAGTATCAGCCGCAAACCCAAGTTTTTTTCTAAGTCTGTATTTCTGTGATTCAACGGTACGGATAGATATATGGCTGTACTGGGCTATTTCTTTATTAGAAAAGTTAAGCCTTATCAGTGCACAAAGTTTGAATTCTTTAGGAGTAATATTAGGACATTGCAGTAACAAGCTATTATAAAATTGAGGGTAAGATTCTTCAAATTTCCCCAGGAATGCAGGATCATTATGGATAGCCAGCTGTATCAATTCATCAATGGATGAAGACAATTTCTTCTTAAGAATTTCCGTCTCCCTTTCTTTTTCCTTAATCAGGATATCTTTTTGCTTCTCTCTGCTTTCGCTGCTTTTACGTAGAAATGCAAATAATATGATGCCTAGTAAAACGACACCAACGAATATATAGTAAAAAATATATTTTTCTTGTTTTTCATTTTCAATATTTTCATTGATAATTTTCTTTATCGGAATTTCTAAGATATTTCTCTCCACGCTATGAAGACTATCATTCAATACAATATATTTTTCCAAGTATTTATTTGCTCCTTCAATATTATTCTGTTTCTTATAGGTTTCATAAATGTGTTGATAAGTGGCTCTCTCAGACTTTTTCAATCCAATCTTCCTAACTAGTTCTAAAGACTGGAAGTAGTATTTCAAAGCTTTCTCATATTCTTTCTTCGCAAAGCAAAGCTCTCCATAAGACAACAATATCCTAGATTTGCTTTCGGCAGGTACCTGATTGAAAAAAGAATCAGCTTTATTAAGATAGTACTCTGCTGAATCTAGCTTTTTGCCTTTGAGATTTCTTTCGGCCAGAGAGACGTATAATGCAGAATTCACAGGTAACTTGCGTTCCATGGCATACACAGAATCCATGATACCTTTTTCCGTAAAAGCAATCATTTTCTGATTATAAATATAATTGAGTCTCCTGTTTCTTTCTTCTTTATCAGAAATTCTATAGGCAAGACGAATAGCCTTATTAAAACTTAAAAGTGATTCCTTATATAAGCCCAAACCGTGATAGTTCTTACCATAAATTATATTCAGCCTTGTTATCAGAATCGGATCATTAAATTCTTTTAACATTTTCTCTGAAACCGAAAGAAAGTAAAAACTTTCTTTATTCCTGTTTAGACCACATAAATAATTGGCTAAATTGATATATCCGCGGATCTCACCTTTAGTGTAATGTAGTTCCTGAGACCGCTTCAGCAATTTCTTTTCCAGAACAATTACTCCGTTATAATCACCATTTTCCATCAGCCTTTTGATCTCTTTCGTTTGCAAACTATCTATATCTAGTTCTGAATACATCTGTGCATTCAATTTTATTGTGAAAATTAAAAGTAAAAGGGCAATTATATATCCCTTATTGTAGTTTATAATCATAATTGTACTCTTAAATATATCATCATTAAAACTTCCCCTTCTACGAGAATAATCTACTTGCCAAAACATATGGAAATAAGGTATAGATAGTCACATTTCCTGTTATTACAAAGATATTATTTCGGATGTAATTTTACCAAACTCTTTTATTTAAAGCATAATAAAAGTCGTAAATCAGGAAATAAAAATAGGACAATACTTATTAACATACTGTAATAATAGGAATTTACATTAAAAAGGGTTGTAAATCACATAATATTGAATTAATTATAAGAAATATTATGCGATCTAAACTTGTTATAAGCTAATTTTCGTGAGTTTTTTCAAATTAAATATTCCGTCTCTATCTTCAATAAATTACCTTTACAGTTTCAATAGATAACAATTTTCTAAAAATTTCAAAAGAATGATGTCAACACCGCCTACATTATATGAATGTATATGTAAATATCAAAAATTCTTTTCTAAAAAGATTATTATCAACGAATAAAAAGCCCATAATTTTGTTGTTTTCATCACCTGAATTCTCGTCATTAGTTAATATATTAACATCAAGTTCTAATGAAAAAGGGCTTTCATTTGGTATTACTTTTTTAGCAGATTCCATGGTTTTATTAATTGATATAAATATAATAAAAAAGGAATCACGAGCACTTATAAATAAAAATCTTATTAGTATAAAATATAATTTGTACATATTTAGAAGTTTAAGATCTCCAAACCAATGGCTCGATAACTGTTCCTGTGAACCTGCTTAAGTTTATATCGTTACTATATACGGAATAATTACTGATGAATCCCCTCCGACCAATTCATTTCTATTATCGAAGATTTCACCAGCGCGTCTGCTTAAAGATTTCGGGAAAACTTGCTAAAACTCTCCCTTATTAACTGATGAACATCTGATAACTTGTAATATAACTTTCCACTAATTGTGTAATAAGGCAGTTTTTTATCAGAACGATACCTCTGCAGTGTCCTTGAACTGATCTTAAGTAATTGCAAAACATCCTGGTTGTCCAGTAACTGCTCTCCGTCAATACTATTCAAATCATTTTGCTTTCGACTTAATTTTTCGCCAAGAATATCAAATCGGGTCATAATACGCTCCATCCATGCTATAAATTCTGTTCTGTCAATGTTCATGATATTTGTTTTTAAGAGTAAAGCAAAGTTTACATTTTATTGAAAAATTCTTTCGGTAGGCTCTCATAACTGCCGAAAGATTGTTCGCAAAAAAACATAAGCTCAATTCATTGATCACAATCTGTAAAAAACTGATTAAGATTATCGTTTAAAAGCCGAAGAAACTTAGTTCTGTTAATTTTCCTGCTTTTAATTTCATGGAGTGTCTTATAAAAGTTCCCTAAATTAACATTCAGAGATTTTTCGGTAAAGCGTATTACCTCACTGAATTCAATATTTCCGCCATTGAAACAGCAGGTTTGATGAAGTGCGTAGAGAAGTTCAACCAATCCTGACTTTGAAGCGGACCAGTTCAGGGGCGACCTGTCAGTGACTTTCTCAAAAATGTATCCTTCTGTCTGGCTGATCGATTTTAAAAGATATTTCTCTAAAAGATCATTGGCTATAATCTGAGCAATCAGGTGATCATGCGACGTGGCAAACTTTTCATCATAATTATACAGCCCAGATTGAAGCTTTGTTTTGAGATCAAATTGATTCCTGACAAAATATTTCTGGTCCAGAAATGTTGCTTTCCTTCTGTAATATTCATAAAAGTCAATATGCTGCTGATAAAAATCTTTAATCAATTGCAATTCACAATTATAATATTCTTTAAGACTTACTTGTCCTGCATTCGGTTTAGCTGCCTCAATAGCTAATAAATTCGAATAATAAATAAAACGCGAAATAAAAAGCGGCTTGAGTTCTTTAAAAAAATAAATTTCATCCGCTACGGATGAAAATTCAAGTTTGGCTACCATTGATTTGATGAGTCTTATGGCTGTGTCAATTTCCATTAAAGATTTTTCGCAGGCTCCTATCCTATCTTCACAATGAGCAGAATCAATCATCTCTAATTTTTTGTCCAGTTCTGTTTGTAATTCTTTGCACTTTTTAAAAAACAGCTGTATTTCCATATTTTTATTTAAAAAGTACAAAAATTAATCAAATCATCTTTTCATCAATCCAGAACAGTACCATCATTATTTTTTTCATTCTCAATATTCTGGATAAACTCAGCAGGACTCATTGAAGTCATTTCATGAAACAATTTAGAAAAGTTTGATCTGTTGGAAAAACCGCATTCTTTAGAGAGGTCATCAACCGCATATTTTCGCCATAGAGAATCGTGAATAAGCCTTTCTTTTGCATATATAATTCTTAACCGGTTAATGTAAGCATTAAAATTGCAGCCTTTATGCTCATTGATAATGGCAGATAAATATGCTGTATTGGTCTTCAGTTTCTTGGCCAGCTGGTTTTGTGTCAGTCCCTTTTCAAGATAAAAATTTTTCTCTTCCATTTGCCGCAGCTTACTTAGAATGTCTTCCACCAAATGTTCAGGCAGCCTGGAAGTCTTGACACTACTGCTCTGCTTAGGATCATCCTGATCTGGTTGAACATACTCCTTTTCCTTTTTATTTTTTTTCCTTGTTCTGTAATAACCTGCTACAGAAAACACTAAAACACTGATGAACGAAAGCAGTGCTATGGTATAAACGTAGTACGAGGTATTTTCCAATTTTTTCTTTGACTCCATCAGATCTTGTGTATCATATTCTTTATGAATCCTGGTTGAGAGATACTTAAAATCTGCAGATAATATTTTATCGAATTTCAATAATTGTCTAGTATAGTAAAGTTCTTGTTTATGATCTTTCTTATTTCTATAATAATCAATAAGCAGCTCATATGTTTCTCTGGTCGCTGGTAAAACAAAATTATTTTGCTGAAATACAGAATCCACTTTTTTAAGAAAACCTATACCTTCATCGTCTTTTTTATTTCTTAGCAGAATTTTACCTTTCAAAAAGTAAATCAATGAGACATTCGTAAAGTCATTTATCTTTTCAATAGCTCCTATAGCAGTATCAAAATCCGACAGTGCCTCTTTATCCTTATTATTAAGATAGCCCAGCACTGCTTTAAGTTTATAAAAGTAACTCCTTTCCAGATCAAAATCTTTATCATTTGATGATTGCTCCAGACCCTGTTCTATAAGCACTGAGGCTTCCTGATACCTGCCAAGCAGGACAAGACAGATACCCATTTGGTTAAGGCTGTTCAGATAGCCTTTCTTTCTGTTATATCGAAGGTTGGGAAGTGTTTCCGAAGTATGGGGTTTATTATAGTATTTGCTGCATTGTAAAAAGATACTAAGAGCTTCCTCATAATATCCCAGGTAGCTTTTAACCACTCCTATATGATAGAGATTTTTGTAGTAGAGATAAGAATTATCAGAATTTTTTAGATATTTCCAGGCCTTTAGATATTCATCTAAGGCTTTCTGATATTTACGTAACGTGAAATAATATATACTGCCCTTAAGGTATCGCTAGTTTTTTCTGCTGTTTTCAGTTCTTCGTTTATATTGTTATCCATGACTTAAATATTGAGTAAAGATTTAAGATACAAAGAGAAAAAAGTTTTTTACTTCAATGGCCGCTGATTATCAATATTTGGCACTGAGTGACACTACAAAGTGAAATTAAAAACATACAAAAAACAAAATCAGAATAGGAAAATTCCTACTCTGATTTAAGTATATTTGAAATATTAAACTAGTCCATCTTTTTCAGGACTAGTCATTGTTAACTTATTAAATAATAAATAAACAATGATACCACTTTGAGAACCCGTTCCTGATTATTAAAATATATCAATGTAAAATCATTTACTATTTATAATCATCTTATATACTTGCTCTACAAAGTAAAAATGCAATTCATTGGGGATAGTGTATTAAATACTTCCATTAAGATTAATAGATTAATGCTTATCATATTTGAATTGCTGATAATTTGTTATAAACGTCTTCTTTGGGCATAACATTTTTGAAATTACTGTCATTCTTAAATTTCTGCCGTATCTTTTTTATTTCTTCAATATTTACTCCATATAAGTTATCTTCTAATTCCATATAGTCAAATTCATTCATATATAGGTTTGCAATGGTCTTCATAAAATAGCTAAGACAGTCTTTTTTAAATTTAAGATCTACTTTTTCATTATAAAATATATCATCCATTATATCGATCTCTAAATATTTATATGTAAACTCTACCAAAGAATACAAAGAAAAAGGACTGGTAAAATTTTCAATCAAAGTGATTACATCATTAAAAGTTAGCTTTTCCCATAGCTCTGGTAAACATACAAATAACTGAACACTATAGGTCGGGTTCATTTTTTCTAAATTGTAAAAAAGAAATTCTAAATGATTCGCTGATAATATTCTTCCTAAATAATTATTATCAACTATATAAAATCTGTCTATTGGGTAATATTTTAACTGTTCTGTTTTTCTATCATTAAACAAAGAATCTGATAATTCTTTTATAGGCAATGTGATATTAATTTTACTCATTATTCTTTAAATATTGTTAACTTAGCGTTACTTGTGTTTACTCCTGCTTTAGATATTATTGAGGGGAAACTTTGTGCTTCCCGAGCAGAAGGAGCGTAATGTCCAGAAACATTATTTATTTCTACTATTTGACCATTGTGCAATCTTATCTGCCCCGCGGCTTGTACATTACTAGCTTCCCCTGACAAATAATAATGACCAGATCCAACTTTTAAATCTCCTGATTTAGTAACAACAAAATCAAAACGTCCATTCGCATTACCTCCTATCGAAATATTACCTTCTTTTACTGTTAATCCTAAGCTTTCACCAACTTGTGGCGCTGTACTTTTTGCAGGTATTAAATTGCTTGCTTCTTCAATTGCATTAACTGCTTTTGTTGCTCGCCCATAGCCCCCCCACATATTGTATCCACCACCACCGAAATCTAGCATTTCTTCTCTTTTACTATTCCCAATTAATCGAAAAATCCTATCTGTTTTTGTTTCTCCTTCATTATAAAATGGGCTAGCCTGCCATTGGCGATAAGAGTTTAATCCTCCATATTTATCGGCATTGGTCTTAGAACTATATTGATGAGCAAGAGCATTTTGGATTGCATTCCAAGTTCTTATTAGAAAATTATTGGTTTTCCGTCTAACCGTTATTACAATTTCCTCTATATTATAAGTTTTTCCATCAGTTCCATCTCCCGGACCTCCGACAGGAGCTCTCCCATCAGGATCAATAAATCTTATTGGATTATTAAAAGTATAGTTATAAGGACTATAACTCCTCATTTCAGTAGCCAATGGATCGACTACTCCCCATCTACCCAAATCAGGCATATAGAATCTAGCTCCATAATCATACATTCCAGTTTCTTGAAGCTCCTTGCCGTTGTATTTATACTGATAAGCATTCTGCGTTGTAGCTGTATAATTATGCAGTAATCCAAAAGGATAAAAATCATTTACTTCTACAATTTCTCCCGGCTTCCATTCTCCCAGGCAACCAAATATTGGGGAACATGTTGATGTATTATATCTCCTTGGCTGGATAGTACCATCTCCATTTGTATCGGTATAACTTAATCTTACATTTCCCAGATGATCTGTAAAATTATAGACATACTTGTTGAGAAGCGCATCATAATATCCTTCAGAAGTAGGAATTATCCTCAATTTCAATTCTGGAATCTCATTGGGATCAGGAATGAAAGTTCCTTCACCATCCCATGATTCTCTTAAAAATGTAGATTTATACTGGAAGCCATCCAGATAATGGGTCTCCAGATCTCCAAAAAGCTTCTTTACTTTTACCCCATCTGCTCTGTAAAGATAGCTTGTCAATTTTGAGTTTTGGGTAATCTTATCTGGTAAATTTAAATAATTATATTCAATAGAGGAAATCCCTTTATCCAAATGTTTAGTCATGTTTCCATTCCCATAGAGATTTCCATTATCATATTCAATAGAATTAGGAACAGCAAGATAAGGGTAACCTGAAGGATTCTGCTGTTCATCGATTACTTTTATCAGCCTGTTTCCGGAGTAATCATATTTAAGATTATCGATACTCACTGCCACAGTACTTCCCGGAAGAATACCTTCGGATCTTTTAAGCCGTGTAATATTCCCGTTAAGATCATATTCCGGCTTTTCAAAATATTCTTTAGCAACTTCTGCTCCTGTTTTCTGATAGAACCCCGCAGACAACCTGTTTAAACTATCATAAACATACCCATATCTTTTCAACGGCTCATTATCTTCTGTTAAGGTTTTCCATGATACTTCAGCGATATTTCCGTTATATTTTGGTTTTACCTTTAAATCAGAAAAATCCGAGTTAGGCATTTCCAATCCTTCTATCTGATTATAATTGATCTTATAACCAAAAAGATCGCTCCCTAAGTTGGCAGGATCGTTGATCTTTGTCATCCAGCCCCGGATATTGTATTGGTAATCTATGGTCTGTAATGGGGATGCAGCAACCGTTCCTCCTACTTTCTTAGATTCCAGCTGGGAGATTTCATTGTACTTATTCTGAGCGAGGTATTCAACAGGGTTGCTGCCCACCTGATGGGTGTGGGTCAGAAGCCTGTTCTGAGGATCATAGGTGAATTTTTCTACGATAGCCTTTTCAGGATCTGCAGCAAGTCTTTTATGATAATTATTGGTCTGAAGGATAACACCTGCAAAATCAAGTTTATTGTTGACCACGGTATATCCTCCTAAATGATTGTTACTTCTTGAACCAATGTTCCTTCCTTTGGTATCATACCATATAAAATTTCTGGTCCATTTATCATCTTCTATATTTTTGATATAGGAAGCAGTAAGAAGTCCTTTGGTCGTTTGTTCATTAGCCGGATTATCGGTAAGAAGAGGCTGGGCAAACACATTGGTGATCGCAGAGGAGCCTGCAGGATAAGTATCATAATAATTAACACTTAAGACCTGTGCCAGACTTCCCGGGAGAGCCCTATTGGTATAATAAATAGGCATTCCGCTTACTGTAAAAGAACCAGCGCTTCTTATCTCAAACGTATAAGCAGCTCCTGTAATAGTAGTTTGCAAAGACTGTCTCGTACTATTATTATTGGTAATAGCTGTAATCACTACTCTTCCAAACTGATCATATTTGGTAACAAACCATTGTCCTTTTGTTCTTAATAGAGCATCCTGACTCATTACCAGCTGATCGGCATTGTTATAGATCAAATATTCCCAGCCCTTACCAGGAAGCTTCTTTTCTACAAGACGGTTTCTTCCATCATATTTATACTGATAGCATAAATCATTCAGTACGGTATTAGGATCTGCTTCTACAGAGGCTTTGGGAGGGATCACAAACGCCAATTGGTTATAATCATTGAAAACATAATAGGTATTGGCGCTTTCTGTAGCACTGATTACTTTTCTGACCAATATAACCTGCCCCTGTCCGTTTTTAAATTCTATAGTTGTGTTTCCGTCTTCATCGGTTACCGTATTTTTATACAGCTGCCCTGTTCCGTAGGAACCTGATAAAATTAGTTGAGAAGTAAAATTGTTATAATCAAAAGTGGCAGTATATCTTTTAACCTCGCCATCAGCATTGGCATCATATCCAAATTGTACAGGTCTGCTATCCCAGGCAGTTCCCACTTGTTTTTGTGCTAAAACACGGTCTAAGGGCGAGTTTTCAATAATCTTCTCTGAATAGATTTTCTCTGAACCATAAGGGGTACTGCTCACATTGGCTAATGGATCGGTAATAATACCACCATTGAGAGTTCCTCCCTGTGGAATAGGAAGGTAGTCCTCAACCTGCCTTCCAAACCGATCATATTTAATGGGTATAACTAAATCTTTTCCTAATGGAGAGGCTTTTACATTAACAATTTGTTTGGGTCTTCCCAACCCGTCAAAATACTGAACGGTTTCTGAACTTTTAACATTGGGGAGCGTAGGATCTGATAAATACGTTTTTGAATAAACATAATTTTCGGTATTGGTAAGCTGTGCCTGGGTAGTTCCAATTATAAGAATCCCTACAGGAATTATAAGTTTTTTCATGATGGTGTTTAATTTTTATAATTGTATTTGAATTCTTTCAGCGTCTTATAAATCATATTTCCACTGCTGTCTTTTTCCTGCTGACGGATTTCTTTTAATCGGTTTGATGGATCATAGATATAAAACTCACTAATTCCTGATGGTGGCGTGATACTTCTTACTCCAACTAATGGATCATAGGTGTAGGTGGTAATCTGATAACCGGACAATCCAGTATTAGCTCTGAAGGTATTCAATGCTGATAAGAAGGCAGTTTCATCATTGTTGGGAGCTGCTGATGCATCTGTATTGGAAGCTGTCACAATAGAATCAATTAAGGACTGCTGAATATCAGCTAATTTGGCTCCTTCTATTTTGGCAATGGGCTGGGTTTGGTTGTAACCCCAAACGATCACTGTTGAAACACCATTTTTTGCAGTATATTGTTGTAAATTTCCTTTGGAATCGTATTGATTATAGACAACCATTTTTTCCATATCGTCAGAGTACAAATTTTTGTTAAGCACTTCATAAGGTATTGGAAGGCTTGACGTTTTTAAGTCTGCATCAGCTTGGGATAATGGATATTGAGTTTTTATTTTGGAAATAATATTACTATTCTTTTTTACTTCAGTTTCCAGTGGAATTCCAGTAATTCCTTTACTAAATAAATAAGGATTATTACCTCCTTCAGAATATTTATAACTTGTAATTATAGTCTGGTCAGGATTTATTGCTTCATGTTTCTCAACTGATCCAAGGGTATTATAAGTGAAATGTTCTTTGCTTTCGATAATTTTATTGCCAAAATATCGTTGGGTCATTATAGAATCAATTTTATGAGATTCTGCCATCATAGGAGTAGTATAAAAATGATATTTAGCAATACCATCATACTCTCCCGTTGAGGCTATCATAGGATCTTTTCCACTCAATAAAAACTTCTTTTCAGCCCTAACACTATAAAATTGATTAAATGGTAATAAATTTTTATATTTATATGTCACAGATTCAATAACATTATTATCTTCATTTCTGGTCACTTTTTGTTGTAAAAGTCCATTATGCTGATTTTTAATTACAGGAAAATAATCTGCTACAGTATTTTCTGTATTCCAATAATGATATTCTGTTTTTCCTTTTATTTGTAAAGGATTATTAACATTCACTGTACTTTCCGTAACTTTAGCATATCCCACAGCATCATACTCACCAGAAGATATCTGATCCGTAATTGACCAAAAACTATTATAAGAATAGGAGTCAGAACAGTTAGTTGCCTGTCCGCAGCTAAAACAATAATAATCTTTTTGCCTTAAAGGACTTATTGTATTTTGAAGAACACCACTTTCATATTCATATTGTTTCCATTCTGCTAAAGTTCCTTGACTGGAATAATTTTTTAAGGATTTTATTCTCGGTCCGTGACCATAAGAAGTAAAATTACTGTCTATATCTGGTTTTTTAACGATGGTAAAAGAGACCCTTATTCCCGCGGAATGGTAAATATCTGCAGCTTGATACATATTGTTATCAATATTTAAAACCACTCTATTTTGAATTGTAGGATCATTATAATTGATAAAGTTGAATACCCCATCCATCTGAAAATTATAATTCTGACTGAAATCAGCATTATTAGTAAGTTCCCCAAACTTCCATTCTTTAATAACTTCCAATACAGTTTCCCCGCCACCTGCATTCTTTTTAATTTTTAACAGTTTAATACTGGCATTAGCATTAGTCATCTGATAATAGTTATATCTTTTAGACTGTGGTCCAGTAGGACCACCATCAAATCCTCCTGAAAATTCAGCATGAAAGTTCAAAGAAACTCCTTTGTCATATGGAAAATCATATATATTGTTTAAAGGGCTATATCCTCCGATACCATTATTATTTAGATGAATTGTTTCGGATAGGTTGAATATCTGGTCATGGCTGGGAATAAACTGATTCTTAAAGGAATTAAGCTCGTATTCATAATCAGTATATCCTTTAGTAGGATATTCAATTCTTTTAAGCATATAAGAACTTACAAAGTCTTTATTAGAATATCTATTATTTCCTTCGTAAGATACAGGTACACCCATAGCAGGAGTGAGGTAAAAGCTTAAATCAGGTAATAAATTATTATTATAGTGTCCGTTATAATATCCCCAGAAGTCTTTAGCAAAAGAAACTTTTGAAGGTAAGGTAACGGAAAGGTCATAGTCAAATTTAAATTCTTCATTGTTATTGATCTTGTTACCCATATTATCATAAGTAAAAAAAGAAACTTTATCCAACTTTAATCTTTTACCAAATGCATCTTTCATCTGAGTAAAGTTTTGCAATTCAGTAATAGCAGATGGAAAATCCTCCTGATAAGGGAAATAGGTGTAAATAAAATCTAAAGATTTAATTTTTTTGTTATTTCTTCTATTTATAAAGTCAATAGATTCAAGTCTTTTAAGGTTGTTCCAACTGTAGAGATTAATATCCTGTCTGTCACCAAGATTAAAAATGATTTCCAGATCATCGGTTTTAATTTTTTGCAAAATTTTCACATTACTATTATTTAATGTGGCTTGTGCTGGCTCAAACTGATAATTTATTTTTCCATAACACATATCAGTGGGCCCTAAGCTATAAGCAGAAGTTCTGATATTTCTCTGTTGGGAAAAAGAATAAAAATTATAATTTGCATCCTGATACTCAAAAGCGATCTGCTTCGTATTTGGAAATACTATTGTACTAATTTTATAGCTTCTACTGGAAAATTCTTCTGATAAAGATGTTCCATTGTAGCTGGAAAATATTTCTTTGTACCCAAAATAATATTTTATCCCATTATCATCAGTAGCTATGATCTGATCATTAAAGACTTCAAATTTTATATTTTCACTTTTCTCCAACTGAATAATCTCGCGGGTTTGTAGATTAATGAAAAAGCTTCCGGTATGCCCAAAGAAATTAAATCTGAAAATGTCAACTTCAGCATTTTTTCTATACACTATATCATTTACAACTGTGCTTCCATCAGATCCGCTTGGAGATGATGGAGGGAAACATCCGGGGTTTTGCTGGTTACCGATAGTACACCAATCATAATCAACAAATCCTTTTTGTTTTACCACTTTAAATCTTCCAGTTCCTCCCGGATATAATTCGAGTCTGTTATAAAATGGAATATATTCGTTTGGAGTAGCATAACTTACATCATTCTGATCCGCCTTTCCTTTGACATCTTGATATATTACGCCCTCAGGCATCAAATTCCAGCCTAATCCCACCCATGTAGCCTGATCATCCAGCTTAATACCCGAAGCATTATAGTTCAAATTAATAGGCAGTTCAAATCCTCCTTCACGAATTGTATAGATAGGAACATTCGTTTGTGCTACTCCCGTATATGTACCGACTGGAATATCTCCATACCTTTTGAACATTGCAACTTCAGGTGAAGTGGGAAGGTTAACATTATTTTGATTTTGTGCATTTAAGTCAGCTAAATTTAAAAGCCACAATATTATGACAAATACCTTTTTCATTATTTATATTTTATTTTTTAATCAATTTAGCATTCGCCGTTTTATTGGTATCCGTTTTTATCGTCACCAGATAAGCTCCCTGCACCAATGCCTGGGTATTCATCTTAGTCACTCTGTTCTTGGTTTTAATACTCTGAAGCTGTCTTCCGCTCATGTCATACAAAAGAATCTCTGCGTCCTTAAAATCAAATCCAATTTCTACATAAGCATAATCAGAAACAGGATTTGGATAGATCTTGATATCGTATTTCTCGATTAATTGATCAACCTGTTTATCTCCCAGTTTCACAATCTTCCAATTTTCTTTACCTAGCTCCTCTGCACTGGTTCCAGCCAGAATAATAGAACCGTCTCTGTTCAGCTTTAAATCAGAAAGCCTTTCTTCCTTTTTTCTGGATTCTCCTTTGACGTGTTTTCTCCACTGCTCATTTCCGTCTTGGTCAAGATAGAGCATCCAGAACGTTTCGTCATCGGTTTCCACTCTCCCTTCTGCCTGGGTATAACCTCCCAATAAAATTCCTTTGGAAGATTTGTCATCTGCTGAATGAATCACACTCATTGCCATAAGGATATCACGATTCTTCAAATTGTAAGATTTCTGCCATTGCTCATCTCCTCTTTCATTTAAAGAAATCAGCCAAAGGTCTGTTCCTTCCTCTAATCCGGCGGTTTTATTACCGGATCTCTCTGATCTGGATTCTCCACCAACAATAAAACCATTTGAAGTTAATGCGATTGTTCTGATATGGTCATCATCTTTCCCTCCAAAATTCTTTTCCCATTCAACCTTACCATTTTTATCAAACTTGACAATCCAATAATCGCCTTCACCAAAGTTTTCTGTCTGCTTGCCCGCCCTATCTCCAGTTACAGTTCCACTTCTGGAATAAATTCCCAGCAATGCTCCGCCGTCTTTCGTTGGGATCATCTTTTCAACTTCATCAAATCCGCGTCCTCCCAATGTTTGTTCAGATAATATTTTTCCATCTTTGTCGAGTCTTATAATCCAGACGTCCTTAGAACCATAACCTATAGAGGAATTTTGCACATTCCCCGCAACAAAGAATCCCTGATCTATAGTCTGGATAACTGCTCTCGCTTCCTCATTCGAAGAGGTACCTAATGTTTTCTGCCATAATTCGTCTCCAAATTCATTGATCCGAATGAGCCAAATGTCTGAACCTCCCTTAGAGTCTTCTTTTTTATCAAGTCCTTTTTCTGAATATGACGTCCCAGAAATCAGAAAACCACCATCCTGGGTAGTGATAGTGGAAGATAAATAGTCGTGATTGTTTCCTGATAAATATTTCTCGAAAACCTGTTCTCCCTGCTGATTCAATTTTATCAGATGAAAGTCATAACCATTGTTTTGTTTGCTGTTTTGTTGGAGTTTATCCGTTTGGATACTGCTTCCCGTGATAAGGTATTGCACATCAATTGTAGTAATAACCTGGCTTAAAAAATCCTGCGAACTGGACTTTATATCTTTCTGCCAGAGTACTTCCTGGGCAAATATCCCCAAAGTACATAAGAATAATGCACCCGTGTAGAGTTTTTTCATGCTTATATTGTAATTAACGTTAATGAATTGTGAATTATAATCGTGTATAATAGAAATACACAAACTGTATAGTGGAATTATTGTTCATGGCTAAGTTTTTAATGCTTGCAAAATTAAGCTTTTTAAAGTTTCGCCCAAATGGTATCTCCTGTTTTCCTAACAGTAACCAGACACTTATATCAATTCAATTGATAAAGACGAAGTTGATGGGCTTATTATTTCCATTAAAAACTTACTTGACAATGATTTAAAACAACACCAACAACGTATACGAAAGTTACCTATTCATCGAGAGGCGGATTCAGCCTGGGAAGTTACTTCGAAGTTAAAAAATCAAGATGGACAAGCTTCTTAAAAATTGAAAAATATAACAGTAAAAGGATGGGAACTTTGAGTGAGACTGACCTCCAGAACTTATTAAGTTTATTGGAGCAAGCAAAATCTAAGATGTAGTTAACAGATACAATAATACTCCCGGAGATCCACCAAAGTATACCCTACGAAACAGCAGGAAAAAATTTAAATCCAAACTACCTCTTAATACTGTCATATAACAGCATTAAGAGGGTAATGTTCTGTACTCATTGTTAACTGGTGAGGCTTAACTTGCCCTTGAAATAAGTGCGTGTTTACTCTCTTCAAGATATTAATTTTTTATGTTTTAAGAATAAAAAACAATAGATGCTATCCTCTAAACTATTTTATGTAATGGAAATTTGTGCTAATAACCTTTCTTAACGGCTATACATTCAATCTCAATACTCGCATTTCGGGGCAAAGAGGAAACTTCAATTGTACTTCTTGCAGGAAAACGATCACGAAAATAAGAACCATATATTTTATTAAAAACATCAAATTGTTTGATATCTGTAATAAAAACGGTTGTCTTTGTGATATGATCAAAATCGGAATGATTGTCCCTGAGAATAGTTTTTAAGTTTTCAAAAATCTGTACTATTTGTTCTTCAAAACCTTCTTTTAAGCGGTTTGTTTTTGGATCTATTCCTATCTGGCCCGATACAAACACTAAATCTTCATAGCCGGTTGAATGGCTGTAGGGACCTATGGCTTTTGGTAAATCCGTATGTTTTACTGCTACAATCTGTTTTTTTGTACTGCATGACAACAATGTCAGGGCTAAGAAAAGCAATATAAATCTGTGCATTTTGGTTCATTTGATATTAAAAAAGAGGTTAGCTTTTTAGACTAACCTCATCCTGTACTTATCCTATTTTTTGATAAATTTTAATAATTCGGTATTAAATTTATCCAACTCTTCAATGAACAAGGCATGACCGCTTTTTTCAAAAGGAACTAACGTTGAGTTTTTAAGCAAAATATTCATTTGTTCCGCAAGATCATAAGAACAGATTTTATCCAACTTACCGTGTAAGATCAAAGTAGGAATTGTTATTTTCTTCAAATCATTACGCAAATCGCTATCCCTCAGAGTTTTTAATCCCTCAGCCATTGCATAAGGTGATGCCTGAGCCTGAATGCCTCCCAACCAAGCACCATGACCTTGGGAAACGCTGGTCTCATTAGCTGGAAATATCTTACCGAATGTGGCGAATAGTTCCGGACGGTTGGTATTGTTAAGATTAATCAGTCCATTAACATCTTCTTTAGTCCACAGGCCATAATTAAAGTCTGCCCTTTTTGTCCAGATCGGTGCTGCTGCCCCAAATAAAGCCATTTTTGAAACGTGGGCAGCATTGTATTTGGCTACATAGTGGATCACTGTAGCACCCCCCATTGAAAATCCGCCGATTGTAGCATTTTTAACCTCCAATTTGTCCAAAACAACCTTGATATCATCTGCAAATACATCATAATTATATTTGCCTCCCGGTTTGTCAGACAGTCCGAACCCTCTTAAAGTGATACCAATCACACGATATCCTTTTTGGATAAAATCGGCATACTGATATTCATACATGGCATCACTCAATGGCCATCCGTGAATTAAAACAATTGGCTCTCCCTCACCAAGGTCCGTTACATGAAGTTTCACATTTTTCTCTACTTCAATATATTCTTCTCTTCCAAAGGATGCTGGTGTTCTTTTTGTTTGTGATAAAACTGTGTTTGAAATTAATGTTGTAAATAATACGACTGCTAAAATTAAATTTTTCATGTTTCTTTAAATATTTATTATTGTTGTTATTTTGACAATACAAAGTTGCTCTTATTCCTCAGGCCTTCCAATGGACGGCTTTCGCTTTGAATTGTACTTTTTGCCTCTCTTGATTTCTATTCTTTTATAAATGATAGGATATCCTTATTGATTACATCAGCATTGATGGTAGGCATGCCGTGAGAATAGCCCGGATAAATGATCAGTTGGCTATTTTTAAGAAGTTGTGCAGCCTTTACTGCCGTAGTCTGATAAGGCACAATCTGATCATCATCACCATGGAGTACTAAAACAGGTATTTCCAGACTTTTTAGGTCCTTTGTAAAATCGGTCTCAGAAAAGACTTTGATACAATCATATTGTGCCTTGATACCACCCATCATTCCCTGTCTCCACCAGTTGTCCTGTATACCTTTTTTAATAACCGCATCTTCTCTGTTGTAACCGTAGAAAGGCACTGTAAGATCCTGATAGAATTGCTGTCTGTTATGAAGTGTATTATGGCGGATATCGTCAAATACAGCAAGTGGCACCCCTTCAGGATTATTGACATCAGCAATCATATAAGGTGTAATTGCACTTATTAAAACCACTTTAGATACGCGGTTTTTTCCATATTGGGCAGCATATCTTATTGCTTCTCCACCACCTGTTGAATGACCTACATGGATCACATCTTTTAAATCCAGGTACTCTACCAATTCTGCAACATCCGCTGCATACGTGTCCATGTCATTACCCTTATAGGTTTGAGTCGATCTTCCGTGCCCTCTTCTGTCATGGGAAATAACTCTATATCCTTTTTCCAGAAAGAACATCATCTGTGCATCCCAGTCGTCGGATGACAATGGCCATCCATGGTGAAAAAATATCGGTTGCCCTTCACCTAAATCTTTGAAATAAATTTCTGTTCCGTCTTTTACTGTAAACTTGTTCATGTCTTTACTATTTAATTGTTGTTGTTATTGTTCCTTTTTGTTATTGCAAAGTTGGGGTAATTCCGAAGGCGTATCAATGGATGGTTTTCGCTTTGAATTGCACTTTTTGCCCCAACAGGAATCAGTAGTATTTTGAACAATCTGTTTTTTGGGATAAGTAAGGTGTAAATATGAAAAAAGCACAACCGATCAGGGCTGTGCTTGTACTGGATATTGGAGAAATACCTGGTTAAAACTGCTTTCTAAAACTGGTTGGGGATATTCCCGTGTGTTTGGTGAAAAAGCGGACAAAATAGGCGTCGTCTTCGTAATTCAATGTGTGGGCAATCTCTTTGACACTCATTGCAGTATGTACTAAAAGACGCTTACTTTCAAGTATAATACGGTTTTTTATAATTTCATTTGGTGTGTCTTTACTAACCAGACTTATTTTTTTACTTAGATTTTTTGGAGTAATACAAAGCAAATCAGCATAATCAGCTACAGTATGGAGAGTCTTGAAATGCTGTTCTACCAATTTGCTGAATTTCCGCAGAAATTGGACATCGGCCTGCTGTATATTGTCTGCCAGCTGATGCTGCTGCTTCCAGATGCGGGTAGATTTAAGAATGATCAGTTTTAACAATGTCCTCAGCATTTCTTCTGTACCGGAATCTTCATTTTTCAATTCGGACTGAATATCACTGATGATCTTTTGGATATCAGCAGACTGTTCTTCATTTAAATTGATGAATGGAATTTCAAACACATTGTTATACAGAATACCATCACAGGCAACTTCATGATCATGAATTTCCACACAGTAAAAGTCCCTGTTAAAATGCATCAATTGCCCTCCAATAGTTTCACAGGGCTTTAAGATGACATGGGGATTAATAAATAATAAGGTATCTGTTTTCATTTCAATCTCCTGAAAATCCACTTGGATAATAGCTTTTTCTGGAATAAACAGTACTTTGATATGTTCGTTTATTTTGTTGAGGGTATCGTTTTGAACGGAGGATTTGCTAAATTCTAAATTGCCAAATTTTTTAAATGAAAATTCCTTTATCATTATAATGATTTAAAATTGCTATGTACATAAACTTAATTAGAAGTCTACTGTAAAAATAAGTAATAATATAACAGTAATGTCAACAGTATTTCTTTATTATCCAAGAGTTCATTATACTTTAGTTCCAATTACTTTCATGTATCTAAAGTAATCTGGTTATCTGGCTTTAATTAATGAGTTCCGTAATTAATCAATAGTAACAGAATCAAATCCGGAAACTTGTAATTCATTAGGTACAGGAATGTAGGACCAGCAAATTACATCAATTTGAAAACCTCCCATGCCTTGCCATTTCTGAAGCTCAAAGTCATAATAGCCCAGATCAAAATTATCTAAATCTTTATCGTACAATAAAACAGTTCTTGAAAATTGCTCTCCTTCTACCTTGGCAGGAAATTGATCCACTGGATTAAATTTTAGTTCTTCATTCATAATTATAGTTTTTCAAATAGTAAAGATCTGTTCAAATCAAATTTAACACTATTTTCTGATTCTTTTTATTATATGGTAGAACGAATGATTGTAATCATTTAAAAACCTATGCACAGGATTATGATGATTATGATCAGAGATCGTTGAAGATCTGGTAGATACTTTGGATTTACCTAACCAGGGTTACTATAAAAATACATTAATAGAAAATCGTTCGGCCATCAAGCTTCAGAATCTTTTCTTGTGCCATTTTTTTAATCGTCCATATTACTGTTTCGACCCCGCAAACCTGTCAAATTGGCAATTTGCTGCCTGGTAAGTGGAATAGGATAAGAATAAGGATTTTGTTTAGAATATCAATTTTGGAATGCAAAGTAACAAACAAGGTTTGAACGTTAAAATTCGTTAATTTAAACTATTATATAATAATTATTCTTGAGATTTGTTGTGAACATAAAATATATTAATATGAAAAATTTAAAAAAGCTTAATAAAGCAGAATTAAAAACAATTGTTGGCGGAGCAGATTGTACCAGGCTATGTTTTATAAATGATAAATTAACATGCGTTCCGTATAATTCATGTGGCGGTCCTGGGCTTGAGCCATAAAAAAAGAATAACCTGTTTTTCAGATACGTATTTCCAAAATACTTTCAACAACAGTAAACCATGAAAAACAGGTTATTACCTTAAAAACATCTATATACACCTAAGAATCAAGAACTAACCTGAACGTAAGATTAATCCGCTCTTTCATGGGTATTATAGATTTAGCTATCCGATGCTCCCAGTTTTGCTGCAAATCGCCTTTCATAATGAGCAATTAACCATACGGAAGCGGTAAACTGTACTTACTGGCATGATGGTCTTTTTTCCTGAAATCAAAGTTTCTGGTTTGCCCAAGGCTGATAGAAGCAATCACAGGCCGTTTACCATACCGGCTTTCTTTATCTCTATGCCAAGCCACAGAATCGTTATGGTCTCTGTAGAGATTTAATAAAACTCCATTAAACTTACAGTTAAACTCTTTTTCTATCCTTTCCTTGAGCAAGAACAGTTCAGGAGTCCATGGATTCCTTGCCCTTTCTTTTTCTTGAGTACCATAATCTTTTGAATCCCCATACCATGCTGTCAGCCGTGGAGTCAATACCATTTTATCATACATTTTCTGTGTACGCTGTTCCCTTTATCTTAAATCTAAATCAAAAATTTGGCTATGTTTTTTTACTAATGCTGATCAGTGCCACGGTATTAAAAAAATTATCGAAAATCTATTATGGAAATAAGGTTAAATAATAACATTATTTATTCAAAAAAGCATGTGAATATTTACAGATTTAAAGAAAAGTAATCATCAGTCATTAGGAGGTATATATGTTGTGTATTAACCCAAACTAGAAATCCTGTTTTATCAATAATAAAACAGGATAAAAAACACAAATGATGAAAAAAAACGTCTCGATCGAGACGGCCTAAAATTAATTATTTTTACCATAGTAGCGACAAAAAGCTGTTAAAAATTAATGTCTTATTGGTATTTCCCAGACAATACCAGCCAAATATCCCCACCTACTTCCACTTTTAACTTTTCCTATCCAATATGTCTAACTTCGATGTTAAATCAATATTTAACATCATGGAAGATAGCACAAACACTCAAAATCCTGATCCCTCTTCACTCAATACTCTATTGGTTTTCAATCCCAAAACCCAGAAGATTGAAGCGGTAAAAACAGTTGATGAAAAAGGAAATCTAATGACAGTTCCCAATACTCAAAAAAATCAAAATCAGTTTTTAAAAATTGATAAGCAGGGCGATTTATTTTCCAACTTTTTTTCCAATTTCCTCAGCCAGCTCAAAAACCCTACTTCATTTAACTTTTTTACCTCTCCTCTCAAAGAATCTGAAAAAATTGGAAAACAGATTGAGCATCACCTCAAGCATTCAAGCGGTGAAGGTGAAGAATTTCTGAAGACCTATACAATACCGGAAAACAAAATGATGCTTGCCATCTATTTAGCTGCACCAGAGGTAGAAAATGATCGAAGAGCACTTAATACATTCTATGGGATGAGAAGAGCTCAAAAATAAGGAAGACTGATGGGCACCGCGTCTTATGGTTATATTAATAAATGTACTGAAGATGGAAGAAAATATGTGGCCCTAAAAGAACCTGAGGCTTCAAATATGCGGTGGGCATTTAATGAAATTGCTAAGGGTAAATATGCGACCAACCAGATAAGACTTAAAATGAATAAGATGGAAGGCGCAAAAATTAGCAGTACTTCTTTTTACAGAGCAATAAAAAATCCGGTTTATATTGGTAAAATATATATTAAAGCATACAAAGACGAGGAGGCCTGTATTGTTGAGGCCAATCATGAAAGTCTGATATCAGAAAGCCTATTCTATAAAGTGCAGAATGTTTTAAGTGGAAAAACTTGGGCTGAAAGACCCAAAGGTAAAATTACCACTGCAAATGAATTTCCACTGAGAGGCTTTTTAAAATGTCCACGATGTGGAGGACATATTTCAGGTAGCGGATCCAGAGGCAAGAAAAATGTTTATTATTACTATCACTGTAATGCTAAGTGCGGCTATAGACATAGCTCAGACAAGGTTAATTCTGCCTTTGAAAAAGAATTAGTGAAATATGATTACCATGAAAGCGTAAATACGTTATTAAAAGAGATAATATTAAGCAATTTTAAATACATACAGGAAAATATTGATGGAAAGAAAAGAGAACTTTCCGAACAGATTGTTAATTTAACCAATAGGCTATCTAGCGCTAGAGAAAAGTATCTCGAAGACAGATTGGATTTTGAGGATTATCAGATTATTAAAAATGAAAGTAAGAAAAAAATTGATGAGCTTGAAATGGAACTTCAGAATCAAAGGCTATCACGTAAAAATATAGATATTAGAGCAAAGCTTGACCAGGTTCTAAACATTTTGCCAAACCTTTCTCAACTGTACATTAAAGGTGATAATGAGACAAAAAATTCTATATTGTGTTCGATTTTGGCCGAAAAACTTGAATTTCAAGAAAATGCTTTTCGAACACCCAAATTAAATTCCGCACTGACCCAAATATTGCTGATTAACAATCAGTTAAAAAGTAAAAAAAAGGGAAACAGCACTTCTAAAAGTGCTGTTTCCCGCAGAGTGACCGCAGAAGAACTACACTCAATTAATTTGCTTCAACTTCTTAAAACTTAAAAACCTCTATGAATACCATATTTGTAGAGGTTTTAATTATTTTAAATTCAACTTAATTTAAATTGCTTTCAAAATTTGGGCACAAATTTGGGCGCACATTTAGTAAATTGCAACACTATAAAATTTATAATTTATGGCTAAAGTATCTTTTTTCCTTAGAAGTACCGTTAAAAACAAACCAAGTAATATTTGCATTAGGCTCAGAGATAAAGACCTTGATGTAAGACTTGCAGTATCGGAGTTAAAATGCCTTCCCGATGAATGGAAAAATGGCAAATGTAAAATAGCATCAAAAAAAATGTTTGATACGGACACCGAATCAATTAATACAAAGCTGTCTAAAATTGAATCACATGTACTGCAAAAATATTCCAACCAAAACAGCATTTTAAATTATAAAATATGGCTACAATCTTGTCTTGACGAAATATTTAAACCGAAAGTAAAATCTATATATTCATCAAATCTCATTGAATTTATAGATACTTACTTAGAACTCAACAAAAGTACAATAGCAGTAAGAACCAATTATAAAATTAAAGTCCTTAAAACAATGCTTACTGATTACTGTAACCATAATAAAAGAGTTCCCATAATTGAATTTAAAAATCTTGATAATTATTTCAAAGACGATTTTGAAAAATATTGTTTGAATATAAATTACAAACACGAAACAATATATAGTAAATTAAGAGATATTAAAGTTATTTCAAAATTTGCAAGTAATTACGATATTGAAACCCATCCACATACAAAAGAATGGAAATTGGGTTTAAGTAAATTTAAAAAGGATAAGCCGAAGCATATTTACTTAAATTTTGAAGAATTAGAAAGTATAAAAAAATCTGCACAACCACATGATTATCTTGACAATGCAAGAGATTGGCTGATGATAGCCTGTTTTACGGGTCAAAGAGTGAGTGATTTTTTGAGATTTGAAAAATCTATGATTGTGGAAGATAAAGACATAAAATATATAGAATTTAAACAGGAAAAAACAGGAAAGCTAATGCAGATTCCTTTGCTTAAAGAGGTACAGAATATATTGGATAAAAGAAATGGAGAATTTCCGAGAAAAATTTCTGATGTCAAATTTAACAAGTATATAAAAATTGTGTGCAAAAATGCTAAAATCTCGGAAATTGTTTACGGTCTTAAGTCTCAGGTCTTGGAAGATAAAACCAAAAGAGGAGTTTTAGGAGATTATCCAAAATATGAACTTGTAGCAAGCCATATCGGAAGAAGAAGTTTCGCAACTAATTTTCACACTCTAATACCTACGGCAGATATTATGTATATGACAGGTCATTCAACTGAGAAGCAATTTTTAGTGTATATCGGCAAAACAGAAAAAGAAATGGCGGTGAGAACAGCAAATAGCTTTGCTAAAATTGGATTTTAACTTACGCAAGATATGATTAACATAGAATCCAAAAAAGGAATCGCATTAGACTTCATTGTTTATGTAATAGCTATGGAAGACCCTGTGTCATATCATGGCATACATGAGTTTTTTTTACAAAATTTTGAAGTTGAAAAGCCTACACATATACCTGAAATTAGAGATATAATAGCCAGGCTGGACGTTATACAACCAGACTTAGGCATTGATATTAAAAATACAATTATCTCCCAAACAATAAATGACTTATTGTCTCTTTACCCAAAGGAGCTGTCACCTCAAAAAGTAGAAAGCTCAGAAGAATTAATAACAGATTATTTCGAGTATATAAACCGTTTTCTAAATATAAATGCAGTAATTGTTAATGATGGAACAGTAGATTTTCCTAATATTGGGTCAATTGATGAAATTTATAATGATGAAGAGATTAATAATATAGTAAATGTAATTAAAACTATAATTATTATTACAACCAATATAGTACAGCAACTTCAAAAGCATAAATCTGAAAGTTTACCAATTAATCAAAACGAAATTAATTCTGCTGTCATATCAGAACATTTTCAAAACTATTTACTTCTTAGAATTATATCTCCAAATATTTATATAAGTTATTATGCATCACTTGTATTGTCTTTAGAAAAAAGGGCATCAAACTTTTTAAGTCGTTTTATAAGGGAAGTTAATGGGGTATCAGAATCAGTTCTTATAAACAAATATTCAAGTCGTGAAAAATATCTGGATTATCAAATAAATGAAAATGAAAAATTACTTTTTGAGCATTCATTTCAGACTCCGCAACTTGATGGTTCTTTTTTTGTTTACACCGAATCTTCTATTATATCTTTACAATCATCTTTTATCTCTTTGGAAGAATCTCTTAAAAACTACCTTAACATATTAAGCGCATCAGAACTATTACGATTTGCAGACCTTACAGGAGTCAATTTATATCAGTATTTAGAATTAAATGCAGAACATTCTCTTTACGGAATGAAGTTGAAATATCTGAATTTACAGCGATATGGAGATAAAGTACATTTACAGGAAAACAAGTTTCTTGAGAATGAATTAGATATTTTTATGAAAGAAAAATCGGCTTTTGTTGATTATTTACAATCAAAATCCTTTGATAACGGTACTATAAAAATTATTTTAAATGCACTTTCAGAAAATAAATATAGTAGTAACGGTATTAAAGGAGTAGAATTCAAAAATGATATTTATTTTTTTAGGTTTTGTTACTTCTTCTATATTTTCGATTACTTCTTTGACGTTGAAGGAAAGAAATTTGATACCATTGCTTCCTTTGAAAAAATTACTAAATTCAATACAGATAATAAAAGAGAGGTAAAACAACAATATCTTAAAAATTTTATTGACATTGATAATACACAAGGTAAACACTATCCTTTCACTTTTAAAACTACTGATGCTTTTCTTACAGAAATTGAATATTCATTAGGAATTAATAGGGAAAAATTAAAACCGATTCCATGATAAAAAATAATTAAAATTTTTACAACTGATAATCAGCAAGTTAAATTGTTTTGTCTTAAAAATATTTTCCCTGCTTTTTCCCTATTTTCCCTATCTGAACCTTTGCATCATAATCTTAAACAAATAAAAATTATGACAAATTCAGCCATTCAATTGATGCAAATAGATATAGAATCTTTTGGTCAGTTTATTCAAAAATTAGTTAGGGAAGAATTAGAAAAAATTATTCCCGTACAATCAGCGGAAAAAGAGTTTTATACTCGTGAAGAAACAGCAAAACTTTTAAATGTAAGTTTGACAACATTATTTCATTGGAATAATGACGGTACATTAAAAAATACTAAAATCGGTAATAGAGTTTATTACTCAAAAGATGAAGTATTCTCAAAATTGAACCAAGCTTCTTAAAACCGAGGGAACTTCTTCCCAATCCAATTATTTCTTAATCATTTACCACACTTTTATGTTTAATCAAAGCACAATTTGAGTATTGTGTGTGTATCTCTTGTGCCATATTCAAAATAACAATTATCATGTCAAATACAATTCAATTATTCAATAAAAACTACAATGTTTATTATCATTATCAAGATTTAACAACTATTTGGGAGCTGCAATCTTACTTATCAATAACAGATTTAAATCGATACAACCAATTAAAAGAAGATATTGCCAAAAACGGTGTTCTTGACCCGATTTTGTATTATGCCACGGCAGGCGGAATCAAGCTAGTTATTGATGGTCATATGCGGTTAAAAGCGTGTATAGAGTTGGAAATTTCAGATATTCCAACAAAAGAAATCAAAGAAGATTTTGAATCCCTTTCAGATATACAGTTCTGGATGGTTAAAAACCAATGCCAAAGAAGAAATCTTACTCCTGTGGAAAAGCTAAAATTTGCCTGTTTGCACGAAGAAACTATTGTAAAAAGAGCAAAAGAAAATCTTGCTAAGGCAGGCAGGGGCGAATACATAGATGATAAAGTTGATACTATTTTAGAAATAGCCAAGCTAGCGGGTGTTGGCAGGACTACTACGGCTAGATATAGAAGTGTAACAAGTAGTAAGTTTTATGGTATTATCAGTCAAATGCTGAACGAAAAACTAAGTATTAGTGCGGCATATAATCAAGTCCAAGACAGGTTGAAGATAAAAGAAATAAATATTGCCTCTGCAATTGAAAACAAGTTAGCATTAGAGGAAAAACAACAATTAAATATTCAACCTGAAATCCATGAACCACAATATGTATTGGATTATCATGCGGGCAGGCATCTTTTAATCACTAATCAAGTTGAGTGTTTTATTATGGCTAAAGATAAAACCAAAGTAAAAGATACAATGTCTCAAAGCCCTAGTTTGAAATATGCCGTATTTATAATTGAGGACTGACCTTATACACACAGGTATAAGGCTGAGAAAACAAAATCTTTTTACTACTACACTGCGTAACTCTGCGTACACATACCGTAAAAAGCTTGTGAATACTCCAAAAATCAATTAAAACATTTCTTATAACAAAACCTGAATGCATTGCAAAAAAGCTGTGTACAGCCCTTTTTATGCCCTTTTTATAACATTATTATGAGTGAATATTATGTCTTAATACCCAAACATCTAAATTTAGAACAAAGATTGTCTAAATTCCCGCCTGATTTTAAATTAAGCGTAGATTATTGTTATTATTTTATCTCCGACATCATTAAAGAATCATGCAATAAAGATACTGAAGAATATGGCAGCTTTGAATCAGTAATAAATCATTTTATCCACGATGCTCAGAAATTAATCAATCTATTTACAGAAATTCTAAACAGAATATAAATTATCTTTATCGGGATTTCGGGGGTGAGGGGCGGATGCTTTGGAAGCGAAATTATAAGCCAGGTGGTTGCTATGCTTATCACTTACCTAAATATTATTGGGGGGATGGTGAATTAGAAATGTATTGTATCACTGACAAAACTTTCGCCCGTAAAATCATAAAAATTAATGCACCTCAGATTGATAATACCGTTCGGAAACGCTTTGATTTTACACGAGGTTACTTTGATATGTCTCGCTTTGAATTAGACGCAGAATCAGCATTAAATGAGCTTTATATGGACTATTTGCAGACGGGAGACTATAACAAGTATCTTTTGAATGCTCAAAGAGTAGTAGATTTTAAAAATGGATGTTTTAACTTTTATAACAAGCCTGAAACGGACGGTAGATTGCATACCGCTATAACATCTTTTTCTAAATTATGTAGAAAGTATCTGAAATATGATGGTGAGAATCTGGCGGAAGTCGATTTGTCGTCCTCAATCCCATTCTTCCTGTCCTATATACTCTCTATTCCTACTATCAGCAGGGAGACTAAGGCGGGGATACTATGCACACAGCTATGCAGTCAGGATATACTCTATCATTATATGATAGTAGAATCTTTGGTAAAGCCTTCTGACAGGGAGATAGCAGATTTCAGGGAACTTGTGCTGAATAACGAACTTTATGAGTATTTTAAAGACAGTTTTATGAACTTGCCGAACTTTGAATCAAGTTTTGAAATGATGTTTAACAGGCAATTTGATGGTGATGAAGACGACCTAAGAAAATATACTAAAAATAAATTCTTAGCTATGCTTTTTGCGCATCCTAAATATTATATACAGGAACAAGCCGTATTTTACAATCATTTTCCTAAGATATATGAGCTTACCAAAAAGTTTAAAAGAGTAAAATTTGAGGGTGTTCTGCCGTCTGAAAGACATAAAAGACTTTCATATTTGCTGTTTCAATTAGAATCTTATTTTATGGTTCACACTATTGCTCGAGAGATAAACAATACTTTTAAAAGAAAGATTCCGTTTTTTACATTGCATGATTGCTTAGTGGTAAAAGAATCAGATTTAGACCAAGTTTATGAATTAATGCATGAAATATTTATCCGTGAGATTGGTTATGTTCCGAATATGACTCAAAAAATTTGGAGATAATATAAATAATAAACCCTGACTGTGTTTTATCAATCGGGGCTTATTAATTTATCGATTTAACTATACAGTTTTTTAGCTAATTTAAACTGTGACAGCACGTTATCATAATAATCGCCTAGTAGCTTGAATTCACTTCTTAGAACTGATTCATACAAATTAACTATTTCTCCAGGCATTAGATTAAAATTACTAGCAAAAAGGTCAAGTGCATATCTATTTTTATTTTCGATAGTCATGGAAATAATTAAGTAGACTTCTTTTAGAAACTTACTGCATGTATATATAATTTGCTGATTGGAGCAAACTGAAAACTGCAAATTTTCCACAGCTTTAGAATAGTAATTTTCTTTACCACCTAACAAATCAAAAAATTCATTTTTCAAAACGTTTAAATTAATGTCAATTCCTAAATAATTCCATTTTAGAAGTTGTCTGTAAAAAGTTTCATCACATTTGTCAGAATAAAAAGTTTTAAGATATTGTTCAGGATTCAATTGATTATTATAGATACTTTTGTTTTGTTTGTAGACAAATAAAGATATGTCACTGCTTATTAATCTAAATTTCTCTCTAGATGACATATAAAAATTATCGACAAAGTTTTTCATAAAATCAGAATTGTCCTGTGTCTCCATTGTGAACTTTGGATATACTTCTAATTTTTCAATCACCATATCAACCTCACAATTATCCTCCATCCATTTCAAAACACTTTCCAAAAACTCTATTCTTCTGTCATTTATATCATCTGGAAAAATATATCTCTCTATTTTTTCTAAAGTAATATTTACTGATAAAGTTGAAACTGGTGAGTTTTTTAATTCTAAAATTTCTTTTTCAACATGTTCTTTTGTTTGGTAATTGATTTTAAATTTGTGAATAAATTTAAATCCAAATTCTTTTTCTAAAAAATAAAATAAAAGGATTACACTTATATCTAATCCATATTCCTCAGTGGTGTAATTGTTAATTAATGAACTAGGAACTGTTGTAAACTGACCTTTATTATCATTAGTTAAATGATTGTATGCTTGTATAAAGTCATCTTTAAATACAGAGCGAGTAATTTCTAAAAAACCAATTCGACAATTATAATAATCATTTAATTGTGATTCTCTGAATTTTTTTTCTTCACTACCTTTTGCTCCAAAGTGGCTCATGAGAAATTCTTCAAAATTCTCAATTTTTTGTGGCAGATTTAATGATTCAAAACCAAGTTCGTTCAATGGGTTATGTGCTTCTTCCGAAATATCTTTGAATAATTTTACCGCATCATTATATATATCTAATATTTGAATGTTTTTATTAATCCCTGCCATTTTTGTAATTTCAATGAATGTATCACCGACTTTACGACCTATAAATTTCCCTTGTAGCCCTTCATCTTTTGTAATTTTTATTTTGTGCGTGGTATTATCAATATTATATTCTACCCAATTACCAATCTTAACTTCCTCAAATTTTTCAAAGAAGTCATTTATTATTAATGAATGAGTAAAATAAGTTTTTCTAGCCTTTAGGTTATTTTTGTCTTGTGCTAAATTATATAATAAGGAAAAAGCCTTCGAGACATTAATTTTATTTCTTAATAAAATAATGCAAATATTAACGCCATAAACCTCATCTTCAAAATAACTTTTAAGATTAGTAGAAATTTGTGATATTTTATAAAAGGCTTTTTTCTTTTCAAGAATTAATATAAAATGAAAAAGATATAATTCATTTTCAGGAAAATACTCATATAAAAGACTGTCTACAATTTCGAGATTATCTAAGTCATTAATATTACTATACAAATTATGTTCAATTCGCAAAAACTCTTCATCAACATAATCACTATTTTCTCTCCAAAACTTTAATAGCTCAAGAAGTTCTTTATATCTTCTTTCAGTATCATCTTTATCATATAGTTGATTTATTAAAAGATGAATATACAATCTAAGCTCATCTGTTATTTTAGTTTTATCTATGAAAGTTTCCAAATACTTGATAGCTTCTGACCTTAATCCTAATTCTTCAAAATTTCTTGCTACAAGACTTTTGCATTCAGATAATTTAAAACTTTTACTTTCAATTTCTCTCAGCTGCTGTATAACATCTTCACTTTTTTCTTCTAAAAAATTAATTTTTAAAGTAACGTCTACAAGTTTTTTAAGGTCTTCGGAGACATACTTCATTTTCATCATTTCATTATATTCTCTCTGGAACAATTCTTTATTACAATGTTTTTTCTGAATATTTAAAAATGTTGAAAAAATATTTAGGACTGCTGTATCATCTAAATTTTCCTTTAGTCCTAAATAATTCATTAGCATTTCTTCAACTTCATCATACCTTTGTAAAATAGCTAAAACAACTGACTTGTAAATGTAGTACTCTGCAATGTTCTCGTTTGCCTTTGTGTAGTATTCGTCTAAAATATTTAATGAATCTGTAAACTTTTCTTTATGATTTAAAACTTGGCACATACATACAGTAAAAGACCAATGTACTTCCGACAAGTTTTTATATTTTGTTTCTAATTGTTCAAAATCTTCATTTTTATTCTCAAGCAAATATTTCAGATAGTAATAGTAAAATTCATAAACTGATAAGGAATCAGCCAATTCTGTGGTGCTTAATGTAAAAATATATCGTTCAAGTAAGTTTAATGTATTATCTATGCTTGTATTTCTTTCTGAAATAAATGTGTTTCCTGAAATATATCTTAAAGGAAATTCTGAAAAGAATTTATCTAAAAGTAAATTTATATTTATTACCCATTTAATTTTAGTTGTATAGGTTAACTCTGTAAACTCATTAATATCAAATTTGTACTCAAGACCATATTTTTTTAAATCATCAAAGGATTTAATTCCATCAACTTTAAGTACCCTAATAATCAATGAGCTAATAAAATCATTATTATTCTTTAACGCTTTAGGTAAAATATTTGTAATTTCCGACAAATCATCTAAGAGTGTGCATTTAACATACCATGCTGAAACATTAAACTCTTCAATTTTTAGAATTTCTTCAGCTAAATTCTTCGCCTTTGTTTTTTCATCTAGATTAAGATATTCAAAACATGCTCTATCCCTAAAGCTATTATCACCTTTATTCAAATTGTACGCATTTACAAAATCCATTGCAGAATCTTCTTTTGTAAATGTTTGAATTTCTGATTTACATAAACCTTTTAAGTATAAAATTTTTGCTTTTAGAAGGTCTTTCTGGTCTATATTTTTATCAATTATTCTATTTTCTAATTCTTGTAATAGACTTAAAGCAGTTTTAGGCTTGAATTCAGAAAGTAAAGTAGAGATTTTAGTTAATTGGTCTTTATAGTCTTGAACTAAAATTTCTAATCCATTAATAAATTGAATTATTGTATCTGCATTAATATTTCCATCCCCCACTGTAACATTCCCATTAGCAGTTATATTTCCAGTCACAACATTTTTATTCATCTTTATTAATTTATTGTATTACCATCACCAACAATTGAGTTTCCTCCTGCCGATATATTTCCAGTAACCACATTTTTACTATTTGATATTGTGTTCTCTGACTTTGGAAGATTTTTAACTAATTCTTCAAAATATTTCAAATTGTCCTCATTATCTTCAATACTGTTTTCAACAATACCTTTGACAATTTCCTGTTTACTTGGGTTGGTTGGGTCGTCTTGGAGTTCTTTAAGAGCTTTTTTAGGTTCACCACTTTTATAAAATAAACCTTTAACCCAGTTTATAGCTCCTTCAGAAACTTTTTCACCTCCTGTTTCAAATGCTTTTTCAAGTCCCTTTTGCGTTAGATTTAATAGTAAAGATGTTACTAAAGCTGTTGTAATTACCATTTGTTTTATATTTAAGTTTTATAATTAAAATTCTTAACAATTTAATCCTTTTTTTAATTTCATAATTATGGAAAAACGTAATTGTATTATAAAACCTTATACACAATGGTATAAGGCTAAGGAAATATTCTATATACTATTTATTGCTCATAAATAATATAGCTAATGAATTCTTTTCTTCTGTACTTTAGATTTATAGTTTTTGCAGATTTGAAATTTTGTAGAATACAAAAATTTTATTCATTATTATATTCGTCATAACCTCCAAACTCGTGAAATTTTTCTGAGATTGCATCATAGTCGTCGGGATTAATCAAATTAAAATATTCTTCTGGACTATATGTTGTCTTACGAGTATAGTGATTTGATAGGTTTGCTGCCGTCAAAGCATTGTAACCATTTATTTTAAGTTCACAAGCAATGCAATGAAAACTTGTAGGAAGAATTGATTGCCTTACAATAATCTCATCAATCTGTGTTTCAACATTTTCTTTACCGTATGGTTCACCAATTACTGTTGCTAAACTGCCACAAGCAGGACAGTCTACTCTATGATGTCCTCTATAAGCTAATTTTTCACTGTTTTTTTCAGATTCTTCAGCAAGCTTTTTCTTGTCTTTTTCATCTTTATTTTCAAAGACTTTTTTATAAGATGCAATTAAACTATTTGTTTTTCCAATAACTTCTTCTTCAACTTCAGATAAAATCATATTTGCTTCTTTTTCAACTTCATCACCAAGTAAAGAATTTAAAGATTCTCCTTGAAATTCGCTCAATATTTTACAACATTTATAAAAGCCCGCAATCCATTGCGAAGTCGGATAATCATCAAACGCAGCACTCCCTGTGTGCAATTCTTCATTACGCTGATTAATTATTGCTGAACAAATTTTAAAATGCTCTTGTGTAAAAGAAGTTATTAAAGTTTGACATAAAGACAGTACCTGTACTGTTATTAAAGATTTCTTTTTACTTTTAGTTGAGCCCAAGTTGAGGGCATGCAAAAGATTTTGATGAGATGGGTCAGGGTCAGCTAGTAATGTTGGGCTTATATGAGCAACAGCTGAACGAGCAAGTAGTTCAAGTCCCATTGCACACCATAACCCAAAAAATGGACTTTCTTTATCTTCATCAAAGCCTTTTTCAAAAAAAAGTTTAGACTTTACAAATAATGGTTCTCTTTCCCAACTCATATTTATCTATGTTTAATATAAATTCTTTTTAAGGTTCTAGTTTTTTCATTTTTAAGAGATTCTCTACCATGTAGAGTTCTCCAATTATCAAATATAAAAATTTTAGATTTATCCCATAGTACTTTGTTAATAGTGAGTTCGTTTAGTTTTTCATCAATTATATTTAAGGAAATTTTAGCACTTTTGTTTACTGGCTTCATGCAATTTCTGTCAAACCGAAGAAATGTATTATTCTCATATGTGTTTATCAAAGATGTATAGAAATTTTTATTAGCTGTTTTTATTAAAAAAATAGATTTTTTTAAATTAAGTAATTCAGATTCTGTAACTATTTTGCAAATTTCATCATAAGTCACAAATGTAGTTGCGGTTTCGCTAGTACCTTCACAACTCATTAATACATATCTTGTTGGTAAATTCCAAAAAGCAGTATCTGTATGTAAGGGAAACTTTTGATATTCAAAATTATGGCTAAAAGTATTAATTTTTGCTTCTGTTTTAACTTTAGGTACCAAATAGTCAATTAATTTACCATTTGGATGATTGATTACGTCCCCTATTCTTTTTGAAATATCTATTAAATATTCGTCACTATTTACTGAACAAAATTCTATCCAGCCTTTTAAAGTTAGTTCATTTAATTGTTCTTTATTAATCATTTACGTTTGATATTTAAACAAAAGGTAAAAAATAACCTTAGTTCACATTTGGAGGAGACAATGTTACTTATTTCTAATTTTTTCTAAACTCAAATAAAATATTGCTAGTTCACTGGATGCTGAAACGGCGAGCTTTATATAAATGACATCCAAATTCTTAAATTCAGGCAGGTGTCCGTGTCCAGTTCCATAAGAATTGCGTAACTCAGATATTCCGTGAACGATATTTGAAAAACCACTCAAAATTTTTGCAATTGATAATTTAGCTAGCTCAGCGTTTTCAACTTGAAATGGCATTAAATCAATTTGTTTATTGGTTTCCTTTACTAATTTTCCGATATCCCAATCTTTATTAATTTCTATCTTGGCTTTATTCAATATGTGTTTACAGCAAGTTTCTATGAGTTCCTTGGAAATTCCTAAAGATAGATGAGGATTATTTTCTATTGAATTATTCATAAGCCTTATTTGCCTATCTACATACTCTTGGGTAAGTAATTGTGTAATCTCAACAGCTTTTTTTTCGGATTGTTTTTGGTGTTCATTTTTTAGGTATGCTCTCCAGCAAATTTCCCTTACATAGATTCCATCCGATAGCCCTGCTTCAGTAATTGCTGATTCGATTGCCGCTACTTCTTGGGAATAGTCATTGATTCTGCGATGAATTTTCAGCGGTACATTTACAGTTACTTCGTACATATAAGTCTCAACATCACTATCCATTGAAAATAAAGTATCAATGTACATCTGGTCGATTTCACAATTCTCTAAAAAATTGGCAGCTTTTTCTTCTTCGGATTCAATTAGCCAATCATAAATATGTCCCTTCAATCCATCCATTTATTTTTCTTACTATCTTTCTTGTTATAACTAAATTTAAGTTTTTACTTTGACAATTCAGAATTAAAATTACTTTTGTTCAATTTAGAGAATGTATTATAATTCAAACGAATTCTATATTACAATGATTGGCTTCAGCTTAATATTGTGTTAAAACCAATCATTTTTTACATTTCTGTTGTCCTTAGATACTTCAAATAAAATTTTTAATTTACCTTCTTACATTTCCTCTTATAGAATCTATTAATACTAGTTCTTTTCCTTTGATTTTGTATATATACTCTGGATACATTGCATCATTTATTACAAAGTCCTTTACAACAAACTTATCTAAATCTCTTTGAATATATTTCTTTACAAGATTTTTTCCAATTCTGGTATTATCTATAATGTATGTAGCTTTTAAATTTTCATCTTTATAGATGCCATAGGGGTTCTTCTCTTCAAGATTAACTCCAATCGGGCTAAGTGAAACAGATAGAGTGCTATCCTGATAAAAATAAACTTCATAAACATATATTGAATTTTCAGGAGCATCTTTAAAAGGATTTTTTTTCTGATAATCTATTAGAACGTTGTATAAATTATCATTTAAATCTGTATTGTTTTTTTTCTCTTCACATGATGTAAACAAGATAAAAATAAAAGCTAAAATTATTGTAATTCTCATTATTGTAAATCTTTACTATTGTTAATTTTTCTGATTAGTTTAATCCCTTGAGGAGTAATATTGTAAAGATTCCCTGAGTTAGGGAAATAAGTTTGATATTTGTAATTTAGTGGCTTACCCATACCATTTCCATTACGTACATTATAATAATCTCCAGATATTTTAGTCCTACCATTTTGTGATTTATAGCCCATTGAATTTATTTCTGTAAAACTACTGTCATAAGTATCCTTGCTAGGATGATTATGTGTCAGCTTTCTTTCACTTCCTTCTGCTACACCAATTTGGCTCATACCTGGTGACCTTTCATCTGAATTATATGTTTGTAGAGATATAAACCTCTTATCCTTTATATTAAAGTCAGTCAATGAAAATTCAACTTTAGAATTCTTAGCTGAAAAATCAAACAGACTTGTCATATCACTCTCTGTAGATGCAGTATGTTCTTTTATAGCCTGATGATAAGCTGGATAACTGTCTGATGTATTACCATCTCTATAATATTGTAGTTGTCCAACTATTCCTTTTTGAACAGTAACACTTTTACTTTTATCTACATTACCCTTGCTATCTGATGCAAATAATGTGTCAGTTTTATCATCAGTCTTTTCTATAAGCTTTACTTGTCCATTTTGGAGCAGCTGGAAATTATCAAGAACACCTCTTCCATCAGGGTCAATATTTTTTATTGGGTTATTCATAACCATATTATAAGGAGACCAACTCGAATACTCTTCACTTAAAGGGTCAGGAGAAAACCATCTCCCTGCTGTATCCAAATAAGGTTGTGCATCAGGGTCACTTAAATCTATTTCTCTGAACTCTGTAATCTCTTTGGTTTTTCTGTTGTACTTTACTGAACCGATATTAACTACTGTATCCATGTCATGAAATTCTAAGTATTTTCCTTTACTCAACGTAGCAATCTTAGGATAATAGCCACGGTCTTTAAAAGGATTCCCAATAGCAATATTTTTTCTTCTTCTTTCAGCTTCTTCAGGAGTAATGGAATCTCTGGTCTTTAGAACCTCATCCATATAAGGTCTGTTTCTTTCTTCTTTAGTCAGTTTTACAGGATTTACCCATTCCTTTTTTGTCTTTGTCTTTAATTGAGTTTTCTTGACCTGAGCTTGTGTAATTCCAGTGAGAAGAACAAAACCAGTCAGTACAATTCTTTTCATAGTCATTTGTTATTTTGTAAAGTTATTCATTAATTTTTTATTCTCATATTTATCTCTCTCAGTTCTCAGAGAAACAAGCCAGTCTAAATACATTTCCTCTGGCATTTGTCTATATCCGATATCATAAATATGTCCGTACTCCATTGTCATTAGCTCCATAAGCTCCTTAGCCTTTGGGTCTTGTTGGGCTTTTTTAATGTTTTCAGGATTAGTGGAACTCAAATTTTGTTTATCCATCAACTTTTCAAACTGCTGTTTATGAGTTTCAGCCCTAAGGATAAGAGCCTTTGCAAAGTTTGGATAAATCTCTATTGCCCTGTTTACAACTTTTAATACAAACTCACCATCATTGCCAGGGAAATTCCTGTTATAAGCCTGTGCTAAATCAAATAAGCACAATGCTAAACTTTCCTTATCGTTCAAAGCCTTCATAAACACACCGTTTTTAATGGCATCCAAATGGATATATCCCGAAGCCATCAACCATGAATCCTGAGGAAACATTCCACTGGTAAGCTCTGTATTATACCAGCCATCAGATTTAATTTGATGTTTGATGTACACATGGTTAGGGGCTAAGGCTAAATTGGCTGTTTCCCCTAATTCTTCTGCCAAAATCTTGTACAGGTAAGGCATGGAATTACAGTTCCCTTTTTTGGTAGTTAATAATTTAGATACAAATAAGTTGGTAATATCATTATGCCCAAAAACATCCTTAAAATCATAATTAAAAGGCTTATACTGTATTACGGTATCTTTTACAGCAATAGGCAAAGTCTGGCACATAATAGAGTATATTGCTGCATATTTACTTACTTTGTCTTTATCAGACTGTTTGTAATTTAAATCCCTGTTGGCTACAATAGCTTTGGCAAATTTTGTTAAAAACCTGATTTCATTATTGAGCTGTACAGTGTCTAACTTCCCTTGAAAATAAGCATTCTCTACACTGAATACAGCATCTTTAAAGCTATATTTTTGTTTATCATTCAGCATATTATCAATAGTCTGATAAGCATCATTGTAAAACTGGTTATTCTGGGCTTTAACTGTTCCTGAACTTAGCCATACCAACACTAAGGATATGATAGATATGGTTTTATGAGATAAATATTTTTTCATTATTGTTATAAATGTTTCGGGTCTATTGGGAAATACTGGGCTTTCTCGTTAGACTGCTGAGATTCTTTTTTCTTTTGTTCCTGAGCTTTTCTCAAAGCTTCCTGTTGTTTCTGCTTTTGCTTTTCAGCATTAATTTGTCTCATTCTTTCAGCAAGAGCTTCACTTTTCTGCCTGTTGGCTTCACCTTTCATCTTCCCCAGCCACTCTTCATAAGCCCCTTCAGGCATCGGGACATAGCCTAAATTGTCAATATTATTGAACTGGGCTTTTGTCTCCTGTAGTAGTGCCAATGCTCTCGGATAAAATCTGATATTTTGTAGTTCCTCAGGATTTTCAAGATTTTTAATGCCTAATTGCCCTGCGACATACTCCAGTTTAGCTTGCTGAAAAGTTGATTTTAGCAGGTTTGCATATATATTTTTTGGTGAGTATTCTAGTGCTCTATCCAAAGTTTTTCCTACAAACTCATCCATTCCATATTTATGAGCATAACCATTGGCTAAATCTGCATAAAATTGTGCTAATAACTCTTTTTTATCTTGCTCCTTCATATAAATATCATTCTGCAAAGCTTCTGATTTTATATAACCTGATTCAAGAATAATAGAACTTGTAGTAAATATCCCATTGGTAAGCTCTGCATTTTGCCATTCCCCCTCTTCATCCTTAAATTTGACATAAGTATGGTTGGGAGCAAAGGCTAAGTGAGCTTCTGCATTCATTTCTTCTGCCAGCATCAAATAATACAAAGGCATGGAATGACATTGCCCAGAGCCTGTTTTAAGGAGTTTGGAAACAAACATCTTATTCCAATCCTTTGCACCCATATAATCCTCAAAATCATATTTGATAGCTTTATGCTGAACTCCTCCCAACTTCATGCCTTTAGATAGGTACTCAAAAATCATGAGGTTTTTATCTGTATTGCTTTCAGTATCCTGCTTTCTCTCTTTCATTTTCTGTAAGAGCTGTTTTGCTGTTTTCTGAATTCCAGATTTAAACTGATTATAATTTTGTTTATTCCCATAATAGGCATTCTCCACAATAAAATTGGCTTCACTTATAGAATAATTGTCAGTATTGAGTGAGCCTAATTGATTGTAAGCATCATAATAGGATTGTGTGCCTGCTTTTCCTGAAAATGAAGGCAGGTTATAATAAGAATCTTCTAAGGCTTGTTGGTTGTAATAATTCTCCTGTTTATTTCTGAGTTCCTGTTCCTGAGCCACTTTCCTAAAGTCTTCTTCCATCATTTTTGCATTCTGTTGCTGAATCTGTGAGCTTCTGGAATTGTACAACCCACCATGAGGAACAGAGGGAATAACAGACCTTGCTGGACTTCCATAATTTGGATTTGAAAAGTTACCCAAACTACTAGGGGTAGGGGCTTGGGAAGTAGGAAAGTTAGGAATCTGGGAAAATCCTAATGTCCCTGTAAATAAAAATATGGCACGAAAATAAACTTTTAACATTATATATTGTGGTTAATAACAAAAATAAGTCTTTTTAAACCCACTTCATAGTGATTCTCTAAAGTTTTATTTTTGCTAAATTAAATCGATAAAACGTCAAAACTTGACGTGTTTTTTCCCAATTTTCCCGATGTTGGTTTTAGATGATTAAGCATTGTCATCTACCTATCTATTTCCTGACGGAGTTATATAATAAGTATAGTTTTCTCCGATTGCTAAACTGCCCTGAAAAAACTCAACATATTTTAAATCCTCTTGGATGAAAACACCTCCCCAGTTTGATGAGTATTCATAACCTTTTTTACGGTCATTATATACCTTGTTTTTTAAATCTCTATAAGAAAGCTCCCCATCAGCTTTTTTAAACATAATTTGATTATCATTTATAATTACATAGGAATCACTTTTTATAGTTTCGTCTTTTATGCGCTTATTATTATGGTCAAAAATAGCAATATTATAAACAGGTAAGGTTTTACCATAATTAGATTTTATTTTACTATCATTACTGTAATCATTTGAAGAATTGTTTTGATAACTACTACTGTTATTACTACTGGAACTGACATTAGTAGAAGCTGTTACATTTTTGATAATGGTATTTGCAGAATCATATAGCCATTGTATAACACGATTAGTTTCATTGGCTGATGAATAATTAATCCTTGTTCGATTTACTTCATTAACGCAGCTTTTTTGGAAAGTATCATGTATAAGTTGCCTTTGTTCGTCCGTTACATTTAAATTATTGATTTGATTAGAGATTGAATTTACGGTACTTTGAACTTGCTGAACATTATTGTCATATCTATTTTGCTTTGCTATCATTGCATTTCCTAATCCTGAAATGCTTAATTGTTGTGGGTCACGATATTGTGTGGGTTGTCTGGTATTACTTGAAATGTTTGAGCCGTCAACATTGTACATCTCCCATTGTTTAGCTAAGCTGTTATACTTTTCATAGCTAATCATATTCCCGTTTGGGTCAAAGTACTCATATCTATCATAAAATGAATTGTACTTTTTAGTAACTGATTGAGAAAAACAAAAAGTTCCGATTAATAAAGATGCGGAAAGAATAAACTTTTTCATAAGCGATTTATTATATCACTCAGCCCCTAAAGTGAAAGGTTTGTAAATGCAAAAAGCGTGGGACTAAAGCCTACGCCCTTAAAGTACCGCCAAGCACTTATCCGACACAGCAATAGCCCACGCAGAGCGTGAGCGATATGCTTTACTTGTCGGATTTCTCTTGAAATTGGCGGTTTCTAAGGACTAGTAAAAGCTAACGCTTTATATTTTTTCGATAAAATTCTAGCTACAAAAGTATAAAATTTTACGAATCTTTTGGCTTTGCTTCAAAAACCTGTGAAAATTTTTTCAGCATTAAAGATTTTTATCTACGTTTTAGGTGTGGTAAGTAATCTCTATGTTTTTGTCGAGGATGAAAAATCGATGTTTTAAAATAGGTGTGATTTTGTCAATACTTTGTATGACTATTTACACCAAAATGATTAATTGCTTCCCTCCACAATGGTAAAATAGATGAGTATTATAAGTGGGGTTACTGTCAGACAACATTATATTTACCCCACCCGTCAAATTTTTACTGTAAAAAGCCCCCATGCCGAGTTTCAAAATTTTTACATAGGTATCGGGACAAGGGGTACTATCCGCAATATTGGGTACGGATCGATACCTTTTTTCCAACCGCCCCCTACCAACGATTTTAGGTTTTTGACGGCAGTTTTTTGTTTTGTTTCGCTCGGAGTGATTAAAAAGTTTTTAACTAACCTGAAAAAGTATTGATTTTTTGAGTAAAAGCACCTGAAATACTTGTGTTTATGGGCTTTTTGTTGTATATTTATACATCTTTACAAGCTACTTTTAGCCTTGTGTCTTTGTGTACAAGGTTCAATATAAAAACAAAAATGCCTAGAAGTATTGGCGTACTTGCTAGGCGCATCAATAAATTTTAACTCTAACTTAAAATTACTGACATGACAAATTTACAAAATTGTCTTGATACTGCTAGTATCTATGTTTCAACGTACGCTAAGTACAACAATTCAAGCCTTTACGGTAAATGGTTAAATCTTTCGGACTATTCCGACTATGACGAACTACTTACGGCAATGTATGAACTTCATTCTGATGAATTTGAGCCAGAATTCATGCTCCAAGATTATGAGGGTTGTTCGTTATTTGAGAAACTAGGATTGATTAGTGAGTGTCATCTATCGCCCGAGATTTACGAAATAGCCGAGCAAATAAATGATTCGGAGTATGATTCAGAAGTATTTGAAGCGGTTTTGGATAACTTTATGGGCATTAATTTTCAAAGTGCCTATGAATACATAAATAATTTCTATTACGGTGAATTTGCAAATGATATTGAGTTCGTGGAATATTTATATGAAAATGATATACCATTCAATTTGCCTAGCTTTGTCTGCATTGATTGGGAAACTACGGCACGTAACATAATGTATGATTATTTTGAATCGAACGGACATTATTTTAAATCCTAAAAATTATTCCATACATTTGTTATCACAGATATAATTTATCTGTTTTAGTATTCAGATAGGTTTAATCAAATTCAGGCAGATTAAAAAAAGAATATTTCTGAAATTTGGGCACAATTTTGGGCACAAAAACAAAAAAGAGAAAATGCAATTATCTTATTTTCAATAATATACAAATTCTCTTTTAATTAAAAAGTGACCGCAGAAGGATTCGAACCCTCACTGTCGGAGCCGAAATCCGAAGTTCTATCCATTAAACTATGCAGCCATATTCATCAGTAATGAATGATAAGTAATGAGTAATGCTTGATTACCTATCATTTATACTTTAGAAAGTAATTTTCACGCCTCCCAAAATCTGTGCACCCAGGACTTTATATCCCTTGTACGTCTGGTATTTTGAGCTCAGAAGATTATTTCCGAGTGCGAAAATACTGAAATTTTTGTGAATTTTATACTCTGCGGAAAGATTTAAATCAGCATACCCTCCAACTTTATCATTTGTATTCTCTGTAGACTGGTAAATTATGTTAGGATCACCTATCCCTTCTATCGCATAAGAGTTTGTAGTTCTGTCACTTGCAAATATTCCTTTGAATCCAAGTAATAACTTCTTGTCAAGCATTGTATATTTTGCCCCGATGCTCGCATTGAACAAAGGAACGTTATAAATGTTGTCGTAAGTCTTAAGATCGTACTTGGTGAACCTCAATTCTCCGTCTAAAATAAGGTTAGCCAATGGGAAATACTGCACACTACCCTTAATATCGCTTACATTTCCGTCATCATACACTGCAGAGAATGTATTGGCAAAATTGTAGGCAGAACGATTAACAGAGTTGTTATCGAAAAGATCATTGGCCTTAAAGAACATAATATCTCTCATTTTTCCATAACCCGCAGAGAAGTCGTATTTCAGCGTTTCGTCAATGTCCCCTCTCAATCCTACATAAAAATGATATTTAGTCTCTGTGGGCTTTAAAAACTGGTCAGAAAGGATAAATGGATTCGTCTGTAACATATCTCCGTACGTATTCAGTTTCAAACCACCGTCTACCCCTCCGTAGAATTTAAATTCATTAGCCGCAGCAAACTGAAACTCCGCCTGCGGAAACCAATAGGTTTTATTATTTTTTTGCTGTTCTAACTGGTCGTTGGAATTTTTAGCATTCAGGAAAGAGAATAAAGATCCTAACGTCAAATAAGAGTCTCCTTTTCTGAAAGTTACTTTCGGAGTCAGGCTGGTATTGAAGAAGTTAGCAGAGTTTTTATCCCTGATGGCAAAATCTGTCTTTACCGCATCCAATCCTACTCCAAGGTCAGCATTCAGGTTGATTCCTGATTTTCCTAATTCAACAGCATGTTTGGAGAAATTGGCAAGAATGGACACCTGATTTTCCTGAGCATCAAAATGATCTTTCAGGAATGATGATTTTACCCTTACATCATTTAAGATTTCATTGGAATAAAAATCGTAGTACCCGTTTACTTTAAACTGATTTACTTTTTGTTTCAGATCAAGCTCTCCGGTAGGCTGCATAGCGTAGATCCCATAATAATTATAGCTATCTAAGCCATATTCAGCATTAAGGTTGAACTTCCCTTTTTCACCATAAGAGTTGAGGAAAGCGGCGATATTCGCTGAAGTCTGCCCGGATTTCCAGTCATAATCTTTTTTAAGACCATTGGTGGAAAGAACATGAACATCTGCACCTACTTCAAGCTTATTTTCAAGAGTTTTTGAAACGTTTCCATCTACCAGGATTTTCCCGTAGTTACCCATTCCGAACTGGAAATAATTATTCTGAGCAGTTCCGTCAAATTTTGGTGCTACGTCCTCTCCCTGAATGGTTGAAGTTTTGAAATCCGAAACAGCAGGAACATCTGTGATGGTATATTTCACAGGTGTCTGCGATTTCTCTTCCGGCGGATAATTTTTAATGGTTTCCACAGAAGTTTTCTTCTTCTCGATCTTCTTCACTTCCGGTTCTCTTTTTTTGTTAAGAACCAGCTTTTCCTCCTTGATCTGGGAAAACGCCACCGACGAAACCCCTAAAAATAATATGGATAATAATTGAATTTTCTTGTTCATATTTTCTTTATTTGAAAAAAATATATAACGGGCTTTTATTTATTGGAAGCAATATAACTGCCTAATAAAGCTTTCCCCGACTGTTTTGAAAAAGTTCTCCCCAGTCTGAATATATTAAACAGCCAAAGGCTTTGATAAACTTGTAATTTGTATTGATAATTTTTCGTTGCACTATTCTCAGCTACATCATAACTGTAAACTATATCATAAGGAAATGCTGAAGGCAGTAACCCGACTGTAATCATACTTCCAATCATTGGGTTTCCACAAGGAGGAGTATAAGTTTTCATCGGATGCAGTGTTATCTTAGATACATTGGTACTGTCTTCTACAATTTCATAAATATCAGAATGTTTTAAAATCTCAAATTCTTTCTTAAGATCCTTATTCACTACAAAAGCCTTTTGTTTTTGGAAGTCAGCTTTTGCGTGGTTATACTCTTTTGGATAGGCACTGTACGAAGGAATACAGCTCCAGAGTGAAGCAGAAATTAAAAAAGAATATATGGAAATTTTAAAAACCTTCATGTACTATTTCTTAATCTGTTTTTTAACTTCTTTTGCTTCTCCAACAATTTCAGGGAAATCCTTGTAGTTTGCAATGATCTGATCACAGGTATAACTTGCCTGGTAGTTATCTTTCAGGCCGATATAGTTTTTAGCCATCAATACCAACGCTTTTGCTCCCCAGAATTCTTCTGATGCATAGTTGTTGGCAAGCTTAAAGATCGTCTCATTAGAAGACTTGAAAGCTTTTCCTTTGTTCTGATAATAGGCTTTTGCGTAAAGAGCTTCTGCAGCTACTGAAGTATTGGATGATTTTTCAAGAGAAGAATAGGCAGTCTGTGCATCTTTATCTTTTCCTGAGTTCATCAGGCTTCTTGCTTTGATCACTTTCGCAGTTTCAATAACGGCTGCCGAGTTTTTAGAATTGGCGATTACTGCATTGGCTAATTTTTCAGCTTCTGAGAAATTATTTTCTTCCGCATACAGTTTCATCAATTCCACATTTGCATAGTTTTTAATGCTGATGTTGGAAGAGTTTTTAATGCCTTCAAGGTACTTTTTAGCTTCAGCAGTATTCCCCTGTACAAGGAAGATCTGAGCTAAACGAGTTTGTGCATCATCCTGGTAATCATTCTGAATTCCAGCAACTTCCTGAAGGACAAGTAAAGCTTTAGTTGAATTGTTAGTCTGATAATAACTTTCTCCTAATTCGTACTTCGCCTGGTACAATCCTTCCCCTGTTGGGTTCTGTGTCAGATACTTTTCATAATAAGAAATGGCATTCTTATAATCTTTCTTCGCGAACAACTGCTTACCTGTAGATAAGTTGATCTCATCAATTTCAGCAGCATCTACATTTACTCCAATATTTCTTGCGAAAGTTTCATATCCTGAAACATCTCCGTTTTTCGTGAAGATAGGTTTTGCAGCCTGAACAACTTTCTGAGCATAGGCAGTATTTTTATACTGTTCACCCAGAGATTTTAATTCAGAAAGTGCTTTATCATTCTGATTCTGGTCGATGTAATTCTGCGCTCTATAGATAGAAGCATTCGCGATCAGATCTTTGTCGGAAGAACCTTTAATTACTTTTCCGAAATAGTCATTGGAGTTCGCAAAATCATCCTGAGCGGCATATGCTGTTCCTATTTCGTACTGAGCATCATCATAATATTCAGAATCCGGATATTTTGATAAAAGGTTTTTAAGGTTGTTAATCTTCGCCTGTGTATCCCCTTTGAATCCCAGAGCCATTGCTTTTTGATACAAGGTATAATCCGTAGCATCTTCGTTTTTATCATAGATAGCAATGGCTTCGTTCAGATCATTGTTGGCATAATGGATATCTGCAAGACGAAGTTCTGCATCATTTTTAAACTCCGGTTTCGGATTGGTAAGATACTGCTTAAAGTAAGTAGCAGCCTGATCAAACTTTTTGGATTTAAAATAAGCATATCCTAAATCATAAGGCAGCTGCTGTTTTTCAGGGAAGTTTTCAGTCAGAAGCTTTTCGTAACGAACAATGGCAGAAGGATAGTTTCCTTTCTGGTAATATACCTGTGCCAGCCAGTATAAAGCTCTGCTGTTGAATTCTTTATTGATATTGAAACCAAGACTTCTTAAGAAATATTTCTCGGCCTCATCATAATTTCCTTTATTGAATTCTTCAGTTCCTAATAAATAAGAAACCTCCTGGTCTACTTTGTTGATCTCAGGAGTTGAACTCTGCAATCTGTCAATAGCATTCAGAGTTTCTTTATAGTTTCCGGAATACAGATAGGATTTCACCAGTAATGACCTCATTTCTGTAGCATTGGCACCATCCTGATTTTCGTTGATATAACTTTGGATCACCGCTGAAGGACTTTCAAACGGGTTACCGATATCGTAACTTAGTTTAGCATACTGCTCATGGGCCAGCTTTTTCACTTTAGCATCATAATCCATCTGATAAGAAGAACGGAATGCGGAAAGCGCTTCCTGTTTTTTATCTACAGCCAGGTAAGCATTTCCAAGCTGGTAGTAAGCATTTTGTGCCAAGGCAGAATTGCTGTTGAGAAGCTGGTTGTAATAAGAAACCGCTTCATCATATTTCTTCAGCTGTGCAGCCACAAATCCCATCTCATACAAATCGTTTTCAGATGGATTCTGCTGTACACTCAGATAATCTTTCAAATGTGGATACGCAGAGGTGTAATCATTCTTCATGAAGTAACTCTCCCCGATGATCTTATGAACTTCCGCTTTATAAGAATCTGAAATATTTTCGTTCAACAAAGCTGTTCCTTCTGTAATAGCCTGATCGTAGTTCTTATCATTGTAATACATCTGTACATAATAAGGACGTACCAGCTTTGAGAATTTATCCTGATCTTTTATCGAATCAAAATACTGGAAAGCTTTATCATTCTGTCTGTTGCTGTAATACAAATGCCCAAGCATATAAGCAATATCTCCTTTTTGGGACTGATCTGCCGATTTATAAGCTTCTTCAAGGGCATCAGTAGCTCCCTTGGAATCACCCGTCATGAATTTTGCATATCCAAGCTTCAGAATATACTCGGTATTCTCCTCTTTCGAAAGCTGATACTGGTTTACTTTTTTCAAAGTCTCCAGCGCTTTATCGAAATCTTTTTTTGCTAAATAGTAATCTGCCAAAGGAAGATTAGCTTGCGCAAAATAAGCAGAATTAGGATATTCTTTCATGAAAGCCGTTAACCCTTCTTCAGCATGATTTTTCTGAAGAATCACACCGATCACATTATCAAAAAACTGGGCGCCTTCCTTTTTCGAACGGGACAAATTCTGATTGTAGAAATATTGTCTTGCATATTCGTATTGGGAAGCGTTGTATATTTTGGTCTGATAAAGATTTTCGGCTAGATTGAACCTGTAATTTTCTTTCTGGGTAAAATATTGGGACTGTTGAGCATCGGAGATTCCGAAATAGATGACCGCAGCCGCTAAAAGTATTTTTTTTGATTTCATTCTTCTTGATATAAGAAAATTAGTCTAAATAAGTTAACGAAAATATTAAAAACTTATTGTTTAAGCAAGTTTTAACAGTGTTAATGACAGTTAATTCTTATTTGATAACAATGTAAATTTTCTCACCATACAATGATAAAATTTACTACATTCGTTTGATAAAATATAAACAATTTTTACAAACAGTTATCAAAAACATATTTTAATTTGATACTTTTTCAACAGCAGCTAAAAACATACCATAAACACACCATCTCATGAAATTTAAGATTCTTTTAGCATTAATTTGGGTAAACCTCCTGCAGGCACAAAAGTTTTATTTTCCAAAGACAGCTGTAAATGACTCTGTTATACTGGAAAAACAGATTCCAGGACTTGCACAACAAGTGATTCCTCATCTTCAGTCGGTAAAATATAAACCAGAAAATCCCGTTGATCTTACGGATAACCTTTTCCGTTTACAGATGGTCGCCCAGGATTATAAAAACTCATTGGCTTCCCTTTCTGAAAACCGCAATTTCTTTGCCGATAACAATATGGGTGGATACAGATTGATAGGTTTTGAATTGTACACGATGGCTAAAATGGAGCAAAAAGAAAAAAACATCTCTTTTCCGAATGCCCTTCAGAAAGTATTCAACCAAAAATATGAAAGTCTTCCGGAAAATCTGGTTCCAAGACTGGAACTCGCTCTTAACGGAGATGTGAACGTATCCAGAAAACTGTTGAAGAGTCTGCTGGTTAAGCAAAAAGACAAAGACAGCATCGATTACAGAACGGCACTGGCGCTATGTAAAAGTTATCTGAATTATAAAACCTACTCCAGCATTAAGCCTCAGGTCATGCAGCTGCTGGCCTCAAAAGACAATGAAAGATTCATTACCGAAACGAAAGATCTTAAGATCAACGGGAACACCTTAACGATCACTATTGTCCGCAAAAAGAAAAATACTTCCCCGCTTCCTGTTATTTTAACCAATAATATCTATGCAGGTCCCATTGATGGCTTCTTTGGAAAGAGAGCTGCCACTTATAATTATGTAGGTGCGGTTGTCAATACCAGAGGTAAGAGAAACAGCAATGATACGAACAATCCTTTTGAGCATGAATCGCAAGATATTTATGAAGTGATAGACTGGGTCAGCAAACAGCCCTGGTGCAACGGGAAAGTAGGAATGATCGGAGGAAGCTATTTAGGCTTCAGCCAGTGGGCAGCCGTAAAAAAAGTGCATCCGGCTTTGAAAACAATTGTTCCTCAGGTTGCAGTGGGAATCGGGATTGATTATCCGGCACAGAATAATATCTTCATGAGCTATATGCTTCAGTGGATCCAGTATGTTACCAATAATAAGTTTACCGATGAAGCTGATTTTACCAATGCTGTAAAATGGGATTCTATTTTTACAAAATGGTATAAAAGCGGGGAATCATTCAGATCATTAGATAAAATAAGCGGGAAACCCAGCAAAATATTCCAGCGTTGGCTGGATCATCCGGGATATGATGAATACTGGCAGAAAATGGTTCCTTACAAAGAGGATTTTTCAAAAATCAACATTCCCATTTTGACTACAACCGGATATTATGACGATGATCAGATTGGTGCACTGTATTATTTTAAACAGCATCATTTATACAATAAAAATGCAGATCATTATCTGGTCATAGGCCCCTATAATCATGGTGGAGCTCAAAGTTTCGGATTTACTTACGTGAATGGCAATCCTATTGATCCGCTGGCCAGAATAAGCATTGATGATCTTGCTTTTTCATGGTTTGATTATATTCTTAAAGGAGGCAAAAAACCTGAACTACTGAAAGACAGAATTAATTTTCAGGTCATGAATACGAATACCTGGAAACATGTGGGTGATCTCGATAAAATGCATAATTCTTCTTTGAAATTCTATCTTCAGGACAAAAAAAATACGCCTTCAGTCTTTAATAAACCTGAAGCTCAAAGTTTCACAACCCAAATTATTGATTTTAAAAACAGGAATCAGAAAGACATTTATTACAATGTCAGCAAAAAAGACAGTATTAAAATGACTAATTCTATAGTTTTCGAAAGTGAAGTGCTCGACAAGGATATGATCATGAGTGGAAACCTGTCAGGAGTTTTCAATGTTTCGATCAATAAAAAAGATTTTGATACAGAAACCTATCTGTACCAGATTTCTCCTGATGGAAAATCCTATTTACTATCAACTCATATCGTGAGAGCCAGCTATGCAAAAAACAATCAAAAACGACAGCTTCTTGAACCGGGCAAGACAGAACAGATTCCCATTAACAACTCATATGTTATGAGTAAAAAGATAGAGAAAGGAAGCAAACTCCTGTTGTTGGTCGGCGTTAATAAAAATCCTAACTGGCAGATTAATTATGGATCTGGCAAAGACGTAAGTGAAGAAACGATAAAGGATTCTGGGGAACCGCTGGAAATAAAATGGTACAATGACAGCTATGTGGAAATTCCTGTTTATAAAGACTAAAAACCTTTTCTAAACACATTTCAGCGGGCTTTATGCAATAAAAAATAATAAGATCATTTCATTCTTTACTGATTAAAATTCTTAATTTAGTCCGCTAAAAAAAATAACCAATTGGGTAATTAATGGCGAAGTACATATTTTGATATGATACTTTTTCATCAGAAGCTCAAAATACATCATTAATGAAATTTAAGATACTTTTAGCATTATGTTTTGTCAATATAATGCAGGCTCAGAAATTTTACTTTCCGAAAGCAGCAACAACAGATTCTGTGATTTTGGAAAAACAAATTCCCGAACTCGCTTTAAAGGTGATTACTGAATATCAGTCTCCTAAGAACAAACCGAAGTATGTACTCACGTTTTTAGATAACCTGTTTCGTTTACAGCTCGCGGCAAAGGATTACAAAAATTCCATTACAAGTTTAACCGATTACCGTAAGGAATATGCAGATCATAATATGGCGGGGAACAAATATCTTGCTCATGAAATCTACAGTATAGCCAGACTGATGGAAAAGGATAAAAATATTCCGTTTCCAGCCGCTCTTCAAGCGGCCTTTACTACAAGATATGAAAGTTTATCCGAACCGCTGACCACCAAAGTAGGACCCACTCTGGATATTGATTCAGATGTAAAGGACCATAAAAAGAGGTTGAATGCAACACTTGACAAACAAAAAGATAAGGACAGCATAGACTATGCTTCCGCTCTGGCTTTATGTAAGAACTATGTCAATTATAAGACTTACTCAAGCATCAAGCCTCAGATTATGCAGCTGTTCAAAGTAAAGGAGCAGGAAAAATTCATCATTGAAACCAAAATCCTTACTTTAAAAAAAGGAACAAAACTTACCATTACGATTGTACGAAAAAAAGAAAACACTTCTCCTCTTCCTGTTATACTTACCAATAATATTTATGCCGGGGAATTTTTAGATGCAGCGATAGGGAAAAGAGCAGCAGTTTACAATTACGTAGGAGCCGTGGTTAACACCCGTGGAAAAAGAGACAGCAATGACCCCAATCATCCATTTGAAGACGAAGCTCAGGATCTTTATGAAGTCATCGACTGGGTCAGCAAGCAACCGTGGAGCAATGGTAAAGTAGGAATGATAGGCGGAAGTTATTTAGGATTCAGCCAATGGGCAGCTGCCAAAAAACTGCACCCGGCTTTGAAAACCATTGTACCTCAGGTTTCGGTAGGGATCGGAATAGATTATCCTTCTCAGAATAATGTCTTCAAGGGTTATATGCTCCAGTGGATTCACTATGTCACCAATAATAAGCTGACTGATGAAGCAAGCTTTAATAATGATACAAAATGGGATTCCATCAATACAGCATGGTACAAAAGCGGCAGATCATTCAGAGCCCTTGATTCTTTAAGCGGGAAGCCCAATACAATATTCCAAAGATGGCTGGATCATCCCGGTTATGATAAATACTGGCAAAACATGGTCCCTTACAAAAAAGAATTTGCCAAAATAAACATTCCTGTTTTAACGACTACAGGCTATTATGATGCTGATCAGATCGGAGCATTGTATTATTTTAAAGAACATCACAAATACAACAAAAATCCTAACCATTATTTAGTGATAGGACCTTATGATCATGCAGCAGCTCAAAGCTATGGAAACAATTATGTTTATGTTTTCGGTTATGGGAATCTACTCATAGATCCTGTAGCCAGAATAAGTATTGATCAACTTGCTTTTTCATGGTTTGATTATATTCTGAAGGATGGCAAAAAACCGGAACTTCTGAAAGATAAAGTCAATTTTCAGATCATGAACAGTAATACATGGAAACATGTTCCTACTCTTGATAAAATGCACTCATCTTCTCTTAAATTTTATCTTCAGGACCGTAAAAACGGTTCTTCAGTTTTTGAGAAACCCGGAACTGAACAATTTACCCAACAGACCATTGACTTTAAAGACAGAAATCCGAAATATCTTTATCATACAGTAAGCAAACAGGATAGTGTGTATGTAACCAATTCTATTTATTTTGAAAGTGAAATTCTGGAAAAGGATATTACAATAAGCGGAAATTTATCCGGAATATTCAACGTTTCCATCAACAAAAAGGATTTTGATCCCAAAACCCTATTATATCAGGTACAGCCTGATGGTAAGATATTTTTACTGTCTACACATCTTACCCGAGCCAGCTATGCAAAAAACAATTCCAAACGTCATCTGCTTAAACCTGGCAAAAAGGAGCAGATCCCAATCAAAAACTCATTTTTCATCAGCAAAAAAATAGAAAAAGGAAGTAAACTGGTCTTACTGGTAGGAGTTAATAAAAATAAGAACTGGCAGATCAATTATGGCACAGGAAAAAATGTAAGTGATGAAACTATAAAAGATGCAGGTGAGCCTTTGGAAATAAAATGGCACAACGACAGTTATGTGGAAATTCCCATTTATAAAGAGTAGATTCTTTTGTTTGCGCATTTTTCCCCAAATGTTTTTAACAACTGTTAACATCAAAATAAAAAATCATTACATTTGCTTTTTTTCAAATCAAATATAGTTATTGAATGAGTCAACTTTTTAGAAGAAAAATCTATTCAGATACAGATACTTCGACGGGACTTTTAAGAGTGCTGGGTGTATGGGACATTGTATTTTTTGGTATTGCGGCCATTATTGGAGCTGGGAGTTTCAGCAGTTTGGGAGAAGCCGTTTTCAGAGGCGGTCCCGGTGTAATACTACTCTATTTGATTTGTGGTTTTGCCTGTGGGTTTACCGCTTTATGCTACGCTGAATTTGCCAGCAGAATTCCTACGGCAGGTTCTGCCTACACATATGCTTATGCCAGTTTTGGGGAATTGATTGCATGGGTTATCGGCTGGGCTCTGATCATGGAATATTCTTTCGGGAATATTTACGTAGCCTTTTCCTGGTCAGATTATTTCACCAGTTTCTTAGGACGTCTCGGAATGCATATCCCTGATTATCTTACCTGCAGCTATACCGAAGCCAGAAAAGCCGTTCAATATGGTTCAGAAAACAAGGAACTCTTAAATGCATGGAAGACCGCTCCATTAATCGGAAGTTTGAAATTCATTGTAGATATTCCGGCATTGGTTATTAACGGTTTGATTACTTGGCTTTGTTATGTAGGAGTAAAAGAAAGTAAAAACTTCAATAACTCTCTGGTTATCTTAAAGCTTGGAGTAATTTTACTCGTTATTCTTGTTGGTTTTGCGTATATCAATACTGAAAACTGGACCCCGGTAAGCCCGACAACCGGAACACCATCCTTCATGCCGAATGGTTTTGCCGGAGTAATGAGTGCCGTATCCGGAGTATTCTTCGCCTATATCGGATTTGATGCCTTAAGTGTTCTTTCTGAAGAGACGAAAGACCCGCAGAAGACCTTACCAAAAGGAATGATTATCTCTCTTGTATTGTGTACCGTGATCTATATTGCTTTGACATTGGTCTTAACAGGAATGGTAGATTACAAAAAATTTGATGGTGTGGGAGATCCGCTTTCATTTATATTTGAAAAAACGAATGCCAATGTAGCCTGGATGGAGCTTGTTGTTTCCTTCGTTGCGATTGTTGCCATCACTACCGTATTATTGGTTTTCCAGATGGGACAGCCGAGAATATGGTATGCTATGAGCCGTGACGGACTGATGCCTGCAAGATTTCAAAAAATACATCCTAAGTATAAAACGCCATCCTACGCAACGATCGTTACGGGAATTGTGGTAGGTATTCCTATCCTGTTTACAGATAAGACTTTCATCCTTGATTTTACAAGTATCGGAACTATTTTCGCTTTTGTACTGGTATGTGCCGGAGTATTAATGCTTCCAGCTAAAGAAAAAATTAAAGGCAGATTCCACCTTCCTTACGTGAATGGTAAAATCATTTTCCCTGTCATTTTCATTGGAGGTTTACTGGCTTTCTACCAATGGCAGCCTGAGTTTTTTGATAATCTGATGAACTGGTCAGATCCTAATGAAGGAGAATTCAGAGCTTCTATTTTCTTTTTTATTATCATCAACCTGATTCTATGTGTCGTAGCTTTTATCAAGAATTTATCATTAATTCCATTGATTGGTTTAAGTTCATGTCTGTATCTTCTTACAGGAATGAGCCATGAGAACTGGTTCTGGTTCGGAATGTGGTTCCTGATCGGTATGGTTATTTATTTCTGCTACGGATATAAAAACAGTAAGCTTGGAAAAGAATTAAAAGACAGCTAAGTAAGCTCTTAATAAAATTGCGGAAAGGCAAAATAGCAAATAGGTTACACCTGATGGAAAGACCTGATTTGTTATTTTGCCTTTTTACTTTTTTGGGCTCTTTTAAAAATCGGCAGAATTATTGCTTTCAACTCAATTGAATCAATAAACTAACCCGCCATGTCTGAAAGAATCAAAACATACAGAGAATTTTATCAGTTTTATCTTACTGAGCATAGTAAAACAGGTACCCGCATTTTCCATTTTATCGGAACGTTTCTCGTATTTTTCGTATTATGGTATGTCATCAGTTCCGGAAAAGAAAGATTTCTTTGGTATATCCCGATTGTAGGTTATGGATTTGCCTGGTTCAGTCATGCTGTGATTGAGAGAAATAAGCCGGCTACTTTTAAATATCCTTTATGGTCTTTAATCTCGGATTTCAGACTGTTTTTTGAACTATTGATCGGGAAGCAGAAATTCTTTACGTCCAATAACCAGCCTCAAAAGCAGGAATAGCCTTTAGTTTCTTTTCTTTTTTAATTTTGAAGACGCAAGAGCATTTCGACTTAGCACAATGTGAGATTTTCAGCAAATGATGATATTATTTTTCTCGCAGATTGTGGAATTTTTTTTAATAATATCTGCCTAGTTTTCAAGAGCTGTAGAGGATATTAAAGTTTAGATTCCTTGCTTTGCCCGGAATGACAAAACAGAGTTTTGAAATTTTATCGGAGATAAAATCTTTGCGCCTTAAAAGAATTCCTTCTAATAATACTTGCGCCTTTGCGTTTTCCGACCTTTACTTTTAGATTGAGATTGCTTCACCTTCGGTTCGCAATGACTATATGTTGGTAGAATTCTGTTTATTCTGAGGGAGTTTCTTCCCAATCAGATAACCCAATGAAGGCAGAATACATGATAATACAACCGGAACTATCAAAGCCAGACCTGATCCGTCAAGGATAATCGTTAAAGGAAAAAGATATCCGTTATAAACAAGCAGTGCCAATGTAAAAAGAAAACTGTCACTATTACCTGTAGAAAGAATATTAAAATCGCTTCCAAACTGATCAAACAAGCCGGAGCAAACGAATAAGAAAACATTCACAAAAAACATCCATAGGACGGTTCTGTAAATCATCCCATTTTTTGCATTCAGATATCCGGCGAAGATCAGAAATAAAGATAAAATTCCGGAAACGGTATAATCCAGTCCTGAAACATCAACTTCACTACCCATTCTTCCAAAGAAATACATGGCATACAATACCAGATTTCCGAGATAGATGACCGTTACATAATTCATACGTTAAAAATTTTGTGTTTACGGTTAGTATTGTTTTTCAAGTATGTCGTAATGAACCGTGTTGGCTATTTTTTCAGCGAATGCATCTCCGTTTACTTTTTTCGGTTCAGGAATATAGCTTGAAAAGGTTATCGTATGATCTTTATTGATTGTTACTTCCACTTCTTCAAGGATATTTTTATCATCTACATAAAACTGGATCCTGTTTTCAACAATCCTCCAAAAAGACAGTCTTGGTTCAGATGGACTGCAGTCACCCGACTTCCCTTCTACATAATTATAGATGGCGAAACCATCTTCCCTGATCGCATAATTTCTCATCAGGCGGCAGTTATCGAATTCTTTTATCACTTTCTTTTTACCTTCATAAAATCCGGCTTCCTTCAGTTTCCAGAATCCCGTAACGTTTTCTTTGGTTAATTTTTGGGCACTGACCAGAGAAACGGTCAGAAAAGAGGCAAGAAAAAATATCTTAGACATAATGAATTTGTGTTTTTTGATTGTAAACGAATATAATAGTGAGTAAAGAATTACGGCGGGCGGCTTCGCCGCCCGCCGTAATTCTTTACCTTAAAC